>NZ_JBBCMI010000028.1:0-46298 GCF_037152415.1 Cedecea sp. AS113 | reverse complement strand
TGACTACCGGGTTGTGAAGCCGCTTTCGAAGCCGCTTCGCCGTGTCAGTGGAGGCGCATTATAGGGAGTTCTCAGAGCCTGACAACCCCTAATTTGAAAAAACTTTCTGACCGCTCACTTTCCAGGCAAAAAGGATAAAACCCAGCCAGCAATGGCTGTTTTACAAACAAAAACGAGCCCAAATGGGCTCGTTTTTTACGTTGAGTGACTTACTGCACAGCCACAATGCGGTCGTCTTTGACTTCCAGCTTGATTGTTTTTCCAGGAATCAGCTCACCGGAAAGGATTTGCTGAGCCAATGGGTTTTCAATTTGCTGCTGAATAGCGCGTTTCAACGGACGAGCACCGTAGACCGGGTCGTAACCGTTCTCGCTGATGAGCTTCAATGCGTCGTCAGAGATACTTACGCCATAGCCACGCTCTTCCAGCCGGTTGTACAGACGCTGCAGCTGAATCTGAGCAATAGAAGCAATGTGGCGCTCCCCAAGAGGATGGAAGACAACAACCTCATCAATACGGTTAATGAACTCCGGACGGAAGCTTTGACTAACAACGCCCAGCACCAGATCCTTCATATGGCCGTAATCCAGTTCACCGAAACGCTCCTGAATTAAGTCTGAACCAAGGTTAGAGGTCATAATGACAACCGTATTACGGAAATCAACAGTACGGCCCTGCCCATCGGTAAGACGGCCGTCGTCCAGAACCTGCAACAGAATGTTAAACACATCCGGATGCGCTTTCTCTACCTCATCCAGCAGAATAACGGAATAAGGACGGCGACGAACGGCTTCCGTCAAATAGCCACCTTCTTCATAACCGACATAACCCGGAGGCGCCCCCACTAGCCGCGATACGGAGTGTTTCTCCATAAACTCGGACATGTCGATACGCACCATCGCATCGTCACTGTCGAACATAAAGTTCGCTAACGCTTTGCACAACTCAGTCTTACCTACCCCGGTTGGCCCCAGGAACAGGAACGAACCTATTGGGCGATTAGGATCGGACAATCCAGCACGGCTACGACGAATCGCGTTAGAGACAGCTTCGACGGCTTCATCCTGGCCAATCACACGCTGATGAAGCTCTTTTTCCATACGTAATAGCTTGTCGCGCTCACCTTCCAGCATTCTGGCTACCGGGATCCCGGTCCAGCGAGCCAGGACTTCGGCGATTTCTGCATCCGTCACTTTATTACGCAGCAGACGCATGGTTTTCCCTTCGCTTTGGGTTGCCGCGGCCAGCTGTTTTTCCAGCTCTGGAATTTTGCCGTACTGCAATTCAGACATCCGCCCAAGGTCACCCACGCGGCGAGCCTGCTCGATTGCTATTTTCGCCTGTTCAAGCTCAGCCTTAATGGTCTGCGTACCTGACAGCGAGGCTTTCTCCGCCTTCCACTCTTCTTCGAGCTCCGAATACTGACGCTCTTTATCTTCCAGCTCTTCATTCAACATGCTGAGGCGTTTCTGACTGGCTTCATCAGATTCTTTCTTCAACGCCTGTTGTTCCAGCTTGAGCTGAATAATACGGCGGTCAAGACGATCAAGCTCTTCCGGCTTGGAGTCTATCTGCATACGAATGCTGGATGCGGCCTCGTCGATGAGGTCGATGGCTTTATCCGGCAGCTGACGATCGGCAATATAGCGGTGGGACAGCGTAGCTGCCGCGACAATCGCCGGGTCAGTAATTTGTACATGGTGATGAAGCTCATAGCGTTCTTTCAGCCCACGCAGAATCGCAATGGTGTCTTCTACAGAAGGCTCTGCTACAAACACTTTTTGGAAACGACGCTCAAGCGCGGCATCTTTCTCTATATATTGACGGTATTCGTCGAGCGTGGTTGCGCCAACGCAGTGCAATTCACCTCGAGCCAGGGCTGGCTTAAGCATGTTCCCGGCATCCATTGCGCCGTCGGCTTTACCTGCGCCAACCATGGTATGTAGCTCATCAATAAACAGAATGACGTTGCCTTCCTGCTTAGCAAGATCGTTCAGCACACCTTTGAGACGCTCTTCAAACTCACCCCTGTATTTGGCACCGGCCACCAGCGCGCCCATATCCAGCGCAAGCACGCGTCGGCCTTTCAAACCTTCAGGTACTTCGCCATTAATGATCCGTTGTGCAAGCCCTTCGACGATGGCTGTTTTACCCACGCCCGGCTCACCAATCAGTACCGGGTTATTTTTGGTACGGCGCTGCAATACCTGGATAGTACGCCGAATTTCTTCATCACGGCCGATTACCGGGTCCAGCTTGCCTTGTTCAGCTCGCTCAGTTAAATCAACGGTGTATTTCTTCAATGCCTGACGTTGATCCTCGGCACCTTGATCGTTCACGTTCTCCCCTCCACGCATTTGCTCAATCGCGGCGGTTACGTTGGCTGGCGTTGCGCCTGCCGCTTTCAGCAGGTCGGTCAGAGTGCCGCGTGAGTCAAGTACCGCCAGAACAAACAGTTCTGACGAAATAAAGTTGTCGTTTCTTTTTTGTGCAAGTTTGTCGCACAGGTTCAGTACACGCACCAAATCCTGAGAAGGCTGAACGTCGCCGCCGGTGCCTTCTACCTGTGGCAGGCGGCTTAATGCCTGCTCGATGTCGGTACGTAATTTGCCCGCGTTGACTCCCGCAGAGGTCAGTAACGGACGCACAGAGCCCCCTTCCTGATTGAGCAGAGCGCTCATCAGATGCAGAGGTTCGATGAATTGATTGTCGTGCCCAAGAGCAAGAGATTGGGCATCGGCGAGAGCAAGCTGGAATTTATTGGTAAGACGATCCAGACGCATAACTCCTCCCATAAACAGGTCAAATTTGCTACTGGAGATTAAATGAGGTCATCCCTCAATTATTCAAGGTTAATGACCTGAAATATATGAAGCGCGAGCGACACGCACTGGATCGTCTTGATTCGATAGGTTATATCAGCCAGATGAAACTTGCCATACGACCCGTTGTTCTGTCGCGACGGTATGAGAAGAAATCGCCACTTTCGGTCCAGGTACAGCGGTCACCGCCGTACACCTGCGTAACACCCACGTTCGCCAGCCGCTGCCTTGCAAGCTGGTAGATATCAGCATAGTACTTTTCGCCCGCTGCGCTAAAAGCGTTTGCCGCTTTTTCGTCCTTCGCCATAAAGGCTTCGCGAACTTCCGGCCCCACTTCGAACGCCTGCGGACCAATAGCCGGCCCTAGCCAGGCGCGAATATTCTGTGGGCGATCCTGGAAACAGGCTACCGTCTCTTCGAGCACGCCTTCACATAAACCGCGCCAGCCAGCATGCGCTGCCGCAACTTCAGTTCCGGCCTCATTACAAAACAGCACCGGCAGACAATCCGCCGTCATCACCGCGCAAACCGTCCCCGGCGTATTGCTATAAGAAGCATCCGCTCGCTTTGAGGCATATGGCTCGCCCGTTAGCTTCAACACAGTTTTCCCGTGAACCTGCTCAAGCCAGACCGGCTTCGAAGGCAAGCCTGCGGCTGCATAAAATAGCCGACGATTCTCTTCAACATCAGCCAGATCGTCGCCGCAATGGGCACCCAGATTCATCGAGTCATACGGTGCGACGCTAACGCCACCCACGCGGGTTGAGCTACAGGCAGCAACGCCTTCAGGAAGAGGCCAGTGCGGGACGATCGTTTTGGTCATAGCCAGTCCAGTTGGTCTTTATGGGTTTCGGTATCAGCGCGTAGAGCTTCGATCAGTTCAACCATATCCTGTGGGATTGGCGCGCTCCACTCCATCAGAATACCACTGATAGGATGGTACAGGCGCAGCATGGTTGCGTGTAAGGCCTGGCGATCAAACTTGCGCAGTACGCTGACGAACTCTTCCGATGCGCCTTTCGGCGGACGAGGACGGCCACCGTAAAGCTGATCGCCCACCAGCGGATGGCTGATATGCGCCATGTGAACGCGGATCTGGTGAGTACGGCCGGTTTCCAGACGCAAACGCAGGCGCGTATGCACGCGGAAGTGCTCCATAATGCGATAGTGAGTGACCGCCGGTTTGCCCATTGGATGCACTGACATATGGGTACGTTTAGTTGGATGGCGGCTGATTGGTTCTTCAACCGTACCACCGCCTGTCATATGACCAATTGCAACGGCTTCGTACTCACGGGTAATTTCTCGCAGTTGAAGGGCTTCAACCAGACGAGTTTGCGCCGGGACAGTTTTTGCCACAACCATCAGGCCGGTGGTGTCTTTATCCAGACGATGAACAATGCCCGCGCGAGGCACATCCGCAATTGGCGGGTAATAGTGCAGCAACGCATTGAGCACAGTACCGTCCGGATTGCCTGCACCGGGGTGCACAACGAGGTCGCGTGGCTTGTTGATCACCAGAATATCTTCATCTTCGTAGACGATATTCAGCGGGATATCCTGAGCCTCCCAGCGGACCTCTTCTTCAATTTCAGCATTGATGGTTACGCTTTCGCCACCCAACACTTTTTCTTTCGGCTTGTCCCAGACAACGCCGTTGACCGTAACTCGCTGGTCAAGAATCCATTCTTTTATGCGCGAACGCGAATAATCCGGGAACAATTCGGCCAATGCCTGATCTAAGCGTTGACCCAGTTGTGAATCGGACACCGTTTCTGTGAGTTGTACTAGTTGTGCCATAGACAGCTTCTTTCGTTAACGTTGGGTTTTACGGCAATGCCGTTTAATATAATGTGCTATTGTAGCTGGTCTTTATCGGGAGCCGGAACACGAACTCTCCCGGAAATAACATTACTTAGGAAAGTCAAACGTCATGACGCGCATGAAATATCTGGTGGCAGCGGCCACGTTGAGCCTGGCTTTGGCTGGTTGCTCCAGTTCCAAGGATGAGGTTCCTGATAATCCGCCTTCTGAGATCTACGCGACTGCCCAGCAAAAGCTGCAGGACGGTAACTTTAAAGCGGCGATAACGCAACTGGAAGCGCTGGATAACCGCTATCCATTCGGCCCGTACTCTCAGCAAGTGCAGCTCGACCTGATCTACGCCTACTACAAAAATGCGGACTTACCGCTGGCTCAGGCGGCGATCGATCGCTTTATGCGCCTCAATCCTACGCATCCAAACATCGACTACGTACTTTACATGCGTGGCCTGACGGACATGGCGTTGGATGACAGTGCGCTGCAGGGCTTCTTCGGCGTTGACCGTTCCGACCGGGATCCACAGCACGCACGCGATGCCTTTAACGACTTCTCGAAGCTGGTGCGCGGCTACCCGAACAGCCAGTACGTTACCGATGCGACTAAACGTCTCGTGTTCCTGAAAGATCGCCTGGCGAAGTATGAGCTTTCCGTGGCGCAATATTACACGAAACGCGGCGCGTGGGTGGCAGTAGTTAATCGCGTAGAAGGTATGCTACGTGATTATCCTGACACTCAGGCCACCCGCGATGGCCTGAAGCTGATGGAAAATGCCTACCGCGAGCTGCAGATGCCGGGTCAGGCAGAGAAAGTCGCGAAGATCATTGCCGCCAACAGCAGCAACACCTGATCGACAATATAACAAGAAAAACGGCAGCCTCGGCTGCCGTTTTTTTTATCTGCCGACGCGAAAACTGAAACGGTTTAGCGTCAGGTCATCCCATCAAATATGGACGTGATTTCTGATAACCACAAGCCTTAAAAGCACATATCCTGTCCTGCCTCACAAAAAGGTCTCCTTGACAAAAAGTGACAAAATAACGTGATTTACATCACACATTTTGACATTAAGAACGGTATGCTGGAGTTACCAAGACGGCAAAGACAAGAGGTAAATTTATGACAATGAACATTACCAGCAAGCAAATGGAAATCACCCCAGCTATTCGCCAGCATGTCGCCGACCGTCTCAGCAAACTGGACAAGTGGCAAACTCATCTCATTAATCCACATATTATCTTGTCCAAAGAGCCTCAAGGTTTTGTGGCTGATGCCACGATTAACACACCGAATGGGCACCTCGTAGCCAGTGCCAGACATGAAGATATGTATACGGCTATCAACGATTTGATCAACAAACTGGAGCGGCAGTTAAATAAAGTGCAACACAAAGGTGAAGCACGTCGCGCAGCAGGTTCAGTGAAAGACGTGTCCTTCGCAGAAGCAGAAGCTGACGAAGAGTAATACATCACTCTCCTTCCACTCACCGCAACGCGCCTCCGGGCGCGTTTTTTATTGACAGAACGAAAACAGAGCAGGTACTTTACCTCTCAGATTCCTCAGGAAACCTGACATGAAATTTTTCCCGTTCTTCTTCGCATTCTTTTTTACCTTCCCCTGACTGGGAGGCAATTCGTCGTGTGATAAAGAATGCGAAGACGAACAAACAAGCCTCCCAACCGGGAGGCTTTTTTTATGGACACCGAAAAGGTAGCGTTATGACCGAAATTAATCCGTTGCTGGCCCTGCGCGATAAAATCAGCGCGCTGGATGAAAAGCTGTTAGCCCTGCTGGCAGAGCGCCGCCTGCTAGCGGTTGAAGTTGGCAAAGCCAAACTCGCTTCTCACCGCCCGGTACGCGATATCGATCGTGAAAGAGATTTACTGGAACGCCTGATTACTCTCGGTAAAGTTCACCATCTCGATGCCCACTACATCACGCGCCTGTTCCAGCTCATTATTGAAGATTCCGTTCTGACCCAGCAAACTCTGCTGCAGCAGCACCTGAACAAAACGAACCCTCACTCTGCCCGCGTCGCTTTCCTCGGCCCTAAAGGTTCTTATTCTCATCTTGCTGCGCGCCAGTATGCCGCGCGCCACTTTGAGCAGTTCATCGAAAGCGGCTGTGCCAAATTCCACGACATCTTCAATCAGGTGGAAACCGGCCAGGCCGATTACGCTGTCGTGCCAATCGAGAACACAAGTTCGGGGGCCATTAATGACGTCTACGATCTACTGCAGCACACCAGCCTGTCTATTGTTGCCGAAATGACCGTGCCGATTGACCACTGCGTACTGGTTTCCGGTTCCACCGATCTCGAGGAAATCCAAACGGTTTATAGTCATCCTCAACCTTTCCAGCAGTGCAGCCAGTTCATTAATCGTTATCCACACTGGAAAATTGAATACACCGAAAGTACCTCTGCCGCGATGGAAAAAGTCGCTCAGGCCAACTCTCCTCGCGTTGCCGCTTTGGGCAGCGAAGCCGGCGGCGCACTTTATGGCCTGCAGGTGCTGGAGCGTAACCTCGCGAACCAGACCCAGAACATCACTCGCTTCATCGTTCTGGCCCGTAAGGCCGTCGAAGTGTCCGATCAGGTACCAGCGAAAACTACATTGCTTATGGCGACTGGCCAGCAGGCCGGTGCCCTTGTAGAAGCACTTCTGGTATTACGCAACCACAGTCTGATCATGACTAAGCTGGAATCGCGCCCAATCAACGGCAACCCGTGGGAAGAGATGTTCTATCTGGATATTCAGGCAAACCTGAAAGATGAGAGTATGCGTAAGGCGCTGCGCGAGTTGGGGGAAATTACTCGCTCTCTGAAAGTGCTCGGCAGCTACCCAAGCGAAAACGTGGTACCGGTCGACCCGGCCTGATCACAATGCCAGCCCGGCTAAAACCGGGCTGCACAAATCACACTTCCCGAAACTTCAGTTTTTCCATTCCGGCCACCGCAACGCGGAGGGTGAAAAGCGCCCCGGAAAGCGGTAATCGGGCCACTTCATCTTCATCCATGTTTTCTCTGGTGGTGGTAATAAACAGCGTTTTCATATCCTCGCCGCCAAAACAGACCATCGTCGGGCAACGCACGGGCAAGCGATGCTCTTCCACAATCTCACCCTGAGGAGAAATGCGCACAATGCGGAAGCCATCAAACAACGCCGTCCAGTAATAGCCCTCGCAATCCATCGCCGCGCCATCAGGAATGCCCTCACCTTCGGCAAACCGCCTGAAGACTTCACGTCGGCCTGGCTCGCCTTGCTCATCCAGCGGCGTGCGGTAAATCACGGCATTGGGCGTGTCAGAGGTATACATCCATTTGCCGTCCGGGCTAAATGCAAGCCCGTTTGCGCCATGAATATCATGCTGAACTACATGCGGCGTCAGATCGTTATCCACCCGGCAAAGTAGCGCGCCGTTGTAATCCCCTGGCCCCCAGAACGTGCCGGCATAAAAACGCCCCTGCCTGTCGGTGCCGCCATCGTTGAAACGCGCCAAATCCGGGTTGCTCGGGTTATCACAGACTTTGCCCACGATCAGCCCAGTATTATTGGTTAGCCAGATACCGCTTCTCATCGCCACGATAAATCCGCCGGACTCACGCAAGGCAAAACAGCCTACTTCTTCAGAAAACTGAATAACGTCATGTTTGCCGCTGGCCAGATGGTAGCGGTGGATTTCATTCTCCAGAATATCCGTCCAGTAGAGGCTGCCTTCTTCTGCACTCCACGTAGGGCATTCGGGTAAGTGACCGGTATAGTCGAACAGCAACTGCGGCTCAGCCATTTCAGGGATCCTTTTGACAAACAAAAAAGCCAGCGGGCAAACTCCCACTGGCTTTTGATTATAAGACCTTTTGGCACCTACTGACGGTTATCATTTGCCTGCCGTAACAGAACGCGGCTCTCATTCTGGAAACGCTGCGCGTAATCCCCGAACCAGTACTCCACTTTCCGGAAGCTGTCGATAAACGCCTGCTTGTCGCCATGTTCCAGCAGGCCGATCGCCTCGCCGAACCGTTTATAATAACGCTTGATCAGCGCCAGGTTACTTTCCGACGACATGATGATGTCGGCATAAAGCTGTGGATCCTGGGCAAACAGTCGGCCCACCATCGCCAGCTCCAGGCGGTAAATCGGCGAAGACAGCGCCAGCAGCTGTTCAAGCTGCACATTTTCTTCCGCCAGATGCAGGCCATAGGCGAAGGTCGCGAAGTGGCGCAACGCCTGAATAAACGCCATGTTCTGGTCATGCTCAACCGCGCTGGAGCGGTGCAAGCGCGCACCCCAGACCTGAATCTGTTCCAACAGCCACTGATAGGCTTCAGGCTGACGACCATCACAGTAGACCACAACCTGTTTTGCCAGGCTGCCGCTATCCGGGCCAAACATCGGATGCAGGCCAAGAACCGGGCCCGAATGTACGGCAAGCATCGCCTGCAGCGGGCCATTCTTCACCGACGCTAAATCCACCAGGATGCAGTCCGCCGGCAGCGGAGGCAGCTTAGCGATAACCTGCTCGGTGATATGAATCGGTACGCTGACAATCACCATGCCCGCATCGGCCAGCAGCGCCGGTGCTTTGTCCCAGTCTTCTTTTTCAAGAATACGAACCTGGTAGCCGGAAAGCGTCAGCATTTTTTCAAACAGACGGCCCATCTGGCCACCGCCGCCAACAATCACCACCGGACGCAAAGCAGGATGCAGGGTTTTAAAGCCCTTGTCGTTCTCGCTGGAGTACGACTCGCGCATCACGCGGCGCAGCACGTCCTCAATTAAATCCGGCGGAACGCCCAGAGCTTCAGCCTCTTTGCGGCGAGACGCCAGCATGGAGGTTTCTCGCTCCGGCACATAAATCGGCAAGCCGAAGCGGCTTTTTACTTCCCCCACTTCCGCTACCAGTTCCAGCCGCTTAGCCAGCAAATCCAGTAGTGCTTTATCTACTTCGTCGATTTGATCGCGCAGTGCGGTCAATTCAGCCACCATAGTAAACCTCTTATGCCTGACGAGCCGCCAGCACGCCGCTCAGATCTTTGTGGATCTCACGCAGCAGGCTGTCCGTAGTTTCCCAGTCGATGCATGCATCGGTAACGGACACGCCGTATTTCATTTCGCTTCGCGGCTGCTCTGATGATTGATTCCCTTCATGGATATTACTTTCAATCATCAGGCCAATAATAGAGCGGTTACCATCTTTAATCTGGGCAATGGCGGATTCGGCCACGCCCGGCTGGCGACGGAAGTCTTTATTTGAGTTGCCGTGGCTGCAATCGATCATCAAGGACGGACGCAGGCCTGCTTTCTGCATTTCGACTTCACACTGGGCAACATCCGCCGGGCTGTAGTTAGGTGCTTTACCGCCGCGCAGAATCACGTGCCCATCCGGGTTACCCTGAGTCTGCAGCAGGCAAACCTGCCCTGCCTGGTTAATGCCCACGAAGCGGTGCGGCATTGCCGCGGCGCGCATCGCGTTAATCGCCGTGCCCAGACTGCCATCAGTCCCATTTTTAAAACCAACCGGCATAGAAAGACCGGAAGCCATTTCGCGGTGAGTCTGGGATTCAGTGGTACGGGCACCAATTGCAGACCAGCTAAACAGGTCACCCAGGTATTGCGGGCTATTGGGATCCAGCGCCTCGGTTGCCAGCGGCAGCCCCAGGCTTACCAACTCAACCAGCAGGCGACGCGCAATTTTCAGCCCTGCTTCCACATCAAACGAGCCATCCATGTGCGGGTCGTTGATAAGCCCTTTCCAACCCACGGTCGTACGAGGCTTTTCAAAATAGACGCGCATCACGAGGTACAGACTATCGCTAACTTGTTCAGACAGAGCTTTAAAACGACGAGCGTATTCAATCGCAGCTTCCGGATCGTGGATCGAGCAAGGTCCACAAACAACCAGCAGGCGCGGATCGCGGCCAGCAATAATATTGGAGATCGTCTGGCGGGACTGCTCAATTTGCGCTTCCTGAGCCGCAGTGAGTGGAAATTCCGCTTTAAGCTGATCCGGCGTGATGAGTATCTGTTCGTCAGAGATATGAACGTTGTTAAGCGCGTCTTTTTGCATGATGTCTGCCCTGTATTTAGCTCGTTTGCGATAGTCGTTTCCTCGTAGAGGAGGCCTTACTGTAACCGCCGACAGTAAAGATTGCAATCCATTATACGTAAATCAATCGTTACACAACCAATTAAATGCCGCATGCAATCGCCAAATTCGTAAATAAAAGATTACACAAAACATAAAAATGCACATTTTACGGTCAAACCTGCATGACTAAACAAAAGCGCGCGTAAAAATTCATTCCACCTTCTATGCTGATATTATCCCCCACGTGTGCGTTTTTCGTGGGGAAACCGATAACGATTTACAGCATCATTCCAGGGTTATTCTCGTTATTATTTTGGATAATCAGGAATATCATCACACCTGGGAATGAATGACGGAAATACGTGGGAGTGATATGCTCAAAGGCAACATCATAAATAATAAAGACTGGCTTCACCGGCCAGGATGCTTTTGGGCTGGTGGCACGTGAAAACCACGTCTCAACTCCGCGGGCTGACGTTATTTTTAACGTTTATCGTCCTCGCGCTAACGATATTCAGGATGCAGGCTGCACAGGCAACAAGCCCCGTGCTGCCCGACAAAGTTCGCACTACAGTGGCCGGGATTGTCAGCTACACCCGCTGGCCTCAGCTACAGGGGCTTCCAAAGCTCTGCATATTTTCAACGGCAGCCTATGCCACGACGCTAAGCACAAAAAATAACGATATTTCATATCAACCCCTCCTCGTTCAGTCATCAGACGAGGCATTGCGAGCGAACTGCGACGGGATATATTTTGGTAACGAGTCACCACAACAGCAGTTGCAATTAATAGAACGTTATCAATCCCGGCCTTTATTGTTAATTGCCGAGCAGAACCCACAATGCATAATTGGCAGTGCTTTCTGCCTGAATATTCATAATGACGCAGTTTCTTTTTCGGTAAACCTTGATGCCCTCAGCCGCAGCGGCGTCAGGGTTAGTCCGGATGTATTACTGCTGGCTCGGCCAGGGAATAATAGTCATGAATAAGGATTTGACTACGCCGTCACGTCCAACGTTTAAAGGAACGTTACGTAGAATCAGCATAATCAGCGTGGTTATTGCCATGCTGGCTGTCTGGCTGCTGCTTTCCGTCGCTTCGATGCTGACGCTAAAACAGTATGCGCAAAAAAACCTCGAATTGCTGGCGGTGACTGTAAGTCATAGCCTGGAAGCCGCCGTTGTTTTCCGTGATGGCACCGCGGCCAATGAAACCCTGGCCGTGCTGGGCAAGCAAGGGCAATTCACCGCCGCAAAGGTGGTAGATGTTAATGGTCAGGAGCTCACGCATTGGCAGGCAGATAAGCCGTCTCAGCATGACATGGTGAGTGGCCTGGTGACCCGGTGGCTATATCCTCATCCGATCAGGCAGCCTATCTGGCATAACGGGAAAATCATCGGGGAAATGCGGCTGATAGGCACGGATGCTACCGTGACTTTGTTTGTCTGGCTCTCATTAGGCGTGCTGACGGCCTGTATTTTACTCGCGTCAGTTATCGCCTTAGGCATTTCACGCCATTTACATCGCGATATTGATGCCGCGCTGCAGAATATTACTGACGTTGTCCACGACGTTCGCAGCAACCGTAACTTTTCTCGCCGCGTATCACCGGAAAAAATTGAGGAGTTTCACCTCTTTGCCCAGGACTTCAACAGCCTGCTGGATGAGATGGAAGAATGGCAAAAACAGCTTCAGCTGAAAAATGCTTCGCTGCAGAAAACGGCCCTGCAGGACTCATTGACGGGCCTGGCAAACCGAGCAGCCTTCCGAACCGCGCTGGATAAACTGATTGCAGATCCCGAAATACTCCAGAACAGCGCCTTGCTGTTTATGGACGGCGACAACTTCAAATTTGTTAACGATACCTGGGGACATGCGGCCGGGGATGCTGTGCTTATTGAAGTCGCAAAACGGTTACAGGTGTATGCCAATACGCGCCACCTCGCCTTCCGTCTCGGCGGGGACGAATTTGCCATGCTGCTTCATTCTGTGAACAGCGAAGAACAGGCCGCTTCCGTGCTGGAACAGTTAAAAGAAATGGTCGAGCAGCCGATCCTTTTACCAGGCGAGCACTGGGTCACCATGACCCTAAGCATCGGCGTTGCGCTCGCGAAAGATATCACCTCAGCGGAAAGCCTGATGGAAACTGCTGATCGCAATATGTACATAGAAAAACACAAGCAACGTGAGTTGCTAATAAAACCGCCCCAAAGGGATACATTATGAAAGCTTCACGCTTATTTGCACCGGCAATCCTCTTCTCGTTTCTGTTAACTGGCTGTCAGGCACCGCCATCGACGTTCTCTCCTGAACAGGTTGCCGCGATGCGCTCGTACGGATTCTCTGAGTCAAACGACGGCTGGTCACTTGGACTGTCAGACAAGATCCTGTTTGGTAAAAACCAGTACAAGCTGCAGCCTGAAAGCTACCAGACCATCCAGAGTATGGCCGCCAAACTCTCTGCGACCGGCCTGAAACACGCCCGCATGGATGGTCACACGGATAACTACGGTGAAGACGGCTACAACGAACAGCTCTCCCTCAAGCGCGCTAATATCGTGGCAGATGCCTGGGCCGAAGGTGCTCACATCCCACGCAGCAACCTCACAACCCAAGGTTTGGGTAAGAAATACCCGGTGGCCAGCAACAACACCGGCGAAGGCCGAGCGGAAAACCGCCGCGTCGCGGTCGTCATCACCGCCCCATAATCAAGGCCGATTTAGAGCATAAAAAAGGGCTGCCAGATGGCAGCCCTTTCCGTCCGGTGACAAACAGCCGAAAAACGTGGTTTTCGACTGTTTGGGGCAAACAACAAAACACAATTCACATGTTTTTCAGCCAGAGTGATGACCTTTACAAGCGCACGATGCTTTTTTTCCCATAAAAAAGGGCTGCCAGATGGCAGCCCTTTTATTTGGATGTCGCCTAAGCGAATCTTAGTTAAGACGCTCTTTGATACGAGCAGACTTACCAGTACGCTCACGCAGGTAGTACAGTTTAGCTTTACGAACGGCACCACGACGTTTAACAGTAATGCTGTCGATTACTGGGGAGTGAGTCTGGAATACACGCTCAACACCTTCGCCGTTAGAAATTTTACGAACAGTGAATGCAGAGTGCAGACCGCGGTTACGGATAGCGATAACCACGCCCTCAAATGCCTGCAGACGTTTTTTAGAACCTTCAACGACCCATACTTTCACTTCCACGGAGTCGCCCGGACGGAAGGAAGGTACATCCTGTTTCATCTGTTCTTGTTCAAGTTGCTTAATAATATTGCTCATAATTTATCTCTTATCCTGGGTAAACTGATATTTCCCCGTCATATTTGAAGCTGCATCTGCGCTGGCTGCTCTCCTTCACCCAAATCACTTACTGAAGTAAGCTCATCGGGATTCACTCGCTTGCCGTCTTGCTGCAACTCCAACTATTTTGGGGTTAAGGGGGCTTACGCCTGCCCATCATGTTTATGTTGCTGTTGCGTATGTTCTTTTTTGAACTCCGCCAGCAACCTTGCTTGCTCTTCAGTCAGAGCCAGGTTTTCCAAAAGTTCAGGTCTTCTAAGCCAGGTGCGGCCCAGCGACTGTTTCAGGCGCCAACGGCGAATCTCCGCATGGTTCCCCGACAATAACACTGCCGGTACTTCCATGCCATCCAACACTTCAGGACGGGTGTAGTGAGGGCAATCCAGCAACCCTTCAGCAAACGAATCTTCGGTTGCCGATGCTTCATGCCCCAGAACGCCCGGAATAAACCGGGAGACTGAGTCAATCAGCGTCATCGCTGGTAGCTCACCGCCGCTGAGAACGTAATCGCCGATTGACCATTCTTCGTCAATTTCGGTTTGGATCACGCGCTCATCGATCCCTTCGTAACGGCCACAAACCAGAATTAACTTCTCATTTGCTGCCAGTTCACTGACGCCCGCTTGATCAAGCTTGCGCCCCTGAGGTGAAAGATAGATAACCTTAGCACCTTCCCCTGCCGCTGCTTTCGCTGCGTGGATAGCTTCCCGCAAAGGGTTAACCATCATCAACATTCCCGGTCCGCCACCGTAAGGACGATCGTCCACGGTACGGTGCCGGTCATAGGTGAAGTCGCGTGGACTCCAGCTTTGAATGCTCAGCAGGCCATTTTTTACTGCCCGGCCAGTTACCCCGTAATCGGTAATTGCGCGGAACATCTCAGGAAACAGGCTAACTACACCAATAAACACAAGCCAATCCCCACTATGCTAGCGACTACCGTATGATTTCGGAGTTTTAAAAACCAGGATCCCAGTCTACTTCAATGGTTTGAGTAGCGAGATCGACTTTCTTGATAACCTGCCCATCGAGGAACGGAACCAGCCGCTCCTTGATGCCAAATGCATCCTTCAGGTTTGCCTTGATGACGAGAACGTCATTCGAGCCGGTTTCCATCATGTCGATGACTTTACCGAGCTGGTAGCCCTGAGTGGTCACTACCTGGCAGCCCATAAGGTCTTTCCAGTAGTAGTCACCCGCTTCAAGAGCCGGCAGCTGTGTTGAATCCACGACAATTTCGCAATTGGTCAGAAGATTCGCGGCATCCCGATCGTCAACGCCTTGCAGCTTGATGATCAGATCCTGATTGTGGTGCTTCCAGCTTTCCAGCTGTACTTGCTGCCACTGACCGCCGCGCTGGATAAACCAGGGCTGGTAGTCAAAAATGCTTTCGGCGTCTTCGGTGGAGGAAAACACTCTGAGCCAACCACGAATACCGTAGGAGGAGCCCATCTTGCCCAACACAATTGGGTTAACAGGAACCTGTGCGGCGAGTTGCTTGCTCATCATGACCACCGTGACAGATTAAGCTGCTTTCTTAGCTTCTTTGATCAGCGCAGCAACGCGATCAGAAACGGTTGCGCCCTGGCCAACCCAATGTGCTACGCGATCCAGATCCAGGCGAACGCCTTCTTCTTTCTCGTTAGCGATAGGGTTGAAGAAACCAACGCGCTCAATGAAGCGACCGTTACGTGCATTACGGCTATCAGTAACGACAACCTGGTAGAACGGACGCTTTTTAGCGCCGTGACGTGCTAAACGAATAGTTACCATAACATCCTCTTTAGTGAATAAAACGCCGGGCCCCATCGAGGGATGGAGCCCGGTGTCATATTAAAAGCCCGAAAATTTTACTCATTTCGGCGTAAAAAGCAATCGAAAAGAGCTTAGCGGCCAGGGAAACCTGGTGGCATCATCCCTTTCATACCGCGCATCATTTTGGCCATGCCGCCTTTCTTCATTTTCTTCATCATGCGCTGCATGTCGTCAAACTGCTTCAGTAAGCGGTTAACGTCCTGCACCTGCATGCCGGAACCCTGCGCGATACGGCGCTTGCGGGAGCCTTTGATGATGTCCGGCTGTGCGCGTTCTTTCAGCGTCATCGAGCTGATAATCGCCTCCATACGCACCAGCACTTTGTCGTCCATCTGGGATTTGACGTTATCAGGCAACTGGCCCATGCCCGGCAGCTTGCTCATCATGCTCGCCATGCCGCCCATGTTCTTCATCTGCTTGAGTTGTTCAAGGAAGTCGGTCAGGTCAAAGCCATCGCCTTTTTTCAGCTTGCTGGCGAGCTTCTCAGCCTGCGCGCGGTCAACCTTGCTTTCGATATCTTCAATCAGCGACAGCACGTCGCCCATGCCGAGGATACGGGAGGCAATACGGTCCGGGTGGAACGGCTCCAGCGCTTCGGTTTTCTCCCCCACGCCGAGGAACTTGATTGGTTTGCCGGTGATATGGCGAATAGACAGTGCCGCACCGCCGCGGGCGTCACCGTCCACTTTAGTCAGCACCACGCCGGTCAGCGGCAGCGCTTCGTTGAAGGCCTTCGCGGTATTCGCCGCATCCTGACCGGTCATGGCATCGACTACAAACAGCGTTTCTACCGGCTTAATCGCGGCATGAACCTGTTTGATTTCGTCCATCATTGCTTCGTCGACGTGCAGACGACCGGCGGTATCCACCAGCAGCACGTCGTAGAACTTCAGCTTCGCTTCTTTCAGCGCGGCGTTAACGATATCGACAGGCTTTTGCTGCGCATCAGACGGGAAGAAGTCCACCTCAACCTGTTGGGCCAGAGTTTCCAGCTGTTTAATCGCCGCAGGGCGATAAACGTCCGCTGAAACCACCAACACTTTTTTCTTCTGCTTCTCGCGCAGGAATTTACCTAACTTACCGACGCTGGTGGTTTTACCGGCGCCCTGCAGGCCAGCCATCAGCACAACTGCCGGTGGCTGAGCCGCCAGGTTCAGGCTGCTGTTCTCTTCACCCATCGCGGAAACCAGTTCAGCGCGAACGATTTTGACGAACTCCTGGCCCGGGGTCAGGCTTTTATTGACTTCATGCCCCACCGCTTTTTCTTTAACGCGGCTGATAAAATCACGCACTACCGGCAGCGCAACGTCCGCCTCCAGCAGCGCCATGCGCACTTCGCGCAGCGTCTCTTTAACGTTTTCTTCGGTTAGCCGCCCACGGCCGCTAATATTGCGCAGGGTACGCGACAGACGGTCTGTTAAATTATCAAACATGGTATTTTGCCTAACGTGGTAACTGGGGCCGCAGCTCGCGACACAAAACTGAATTTGGCGGATTATATCATGAAGCCGCCTCGGGTGTGATCCAACGGTTGGAGCAGGCGACAGGTAACGTTATACTGGCTTTTTTGTTCTCTGGCCAATTTGACCGACATCTTACTATGCCCGTTTTCGCCATTCTTGCGCTTGTAGCCTACTCCGTCAGCCTGGCGCTGATCATTCCCGGTCTTCTGCGGAAGAACAGCGGATGGCGACGCTTTGCCATTTTGTCCGCCGCTATTGCCCTGGTCAGCCATGCGCTGGCGCTGGAAGCGCGCTTCTTTACCGTCGATGGCGGGCAAAACCTGAGCCTGCTGAACGTAGGGTCCCTCGTCAGCCTGATGATTTGTACGGTCATGACCATTGTCGCCTCTCGTAATCGCGGCTGGCTGCTGTTACCGATTGTTTACGCCTTTGCGCTGATAAATCTGGCGCTGGCGACCTTTATGCCCAACGAATTTATCACCCATCTCGAAGCCACACCGGGAATGATGGTGCATATCGGCCTGTCGCTCTTTGCCTATGCGACGCTGATCATTGCCGCGCTGTACGCTTTGCAGCTGGCGTGGATTGACTACCAGTTAAAGAACAAAAAGCTGGCCTTCAGCGCAGAAATGCCGCCGCTGATGGTGATCGAACGTAAAATGTTTCATATCACCCAGGTGGGCGTTGTCCTGCTGACGTTGACGCTGTGCACCGGCCTGTTTTACATGAAGAACCTGTTCAGCATGGAAAACGTCGATAAAGCCGTGCTGTCGATTCTCGCCTGGTTTGTCTACGTCGTTCTGCTGTGGGGGCACTATCATGAAGGATGGCGCGGCCGCCGCGTAGTCTGGTTCAACGTTGCCGGCGCGGGCATTTTAACCCTCGCTTATTTTGGCAGCCGTGTCCTGCAGCAGTTCGTTAGCTAATCTCTTAAAGGAAATCACTTTTGGAACACATCTCAACCACCACGCTGATCGTCACCCTGATCATCATGGTGGTGGTGTCCGCGTACTTCTCCGGGTCAGAAACCGGCATGATGACGCTAAACCGCTACCGCCTGCGCCACCGCGCCAAACAGGGCAACCGGGCAGCGAAGCGCGTTGAAAAACTCCTGCGCAAGCCAGACCGCCTGATCAGCCTGGTGTTAATCGGGAACAACCTGGTCAATATTCTGGCTTCTGCATTAGCGACTATCGTCGGCATCCGCCTTTACGGTAACGCAGGCGTGGCAATAGCAACCGGTGTTTTAACCTTTGTTGTGCTGGTGTTTGCCGAAGTCCTGCCTAAAACCATCGCCGCGCTGTATCCCGAAAAAGTCGCCTATCCAAGCAGCTGGCTGCTCGGCCCGCTGCAGTTCCTGATGATGCCGCTGGTCTGGCTGTTGAATACTATTACCCGTCTGCTGATGCGCATGGTTGGCATCAAGGTTGACAACATTATTAGCACCGCCCTCAGCAAAGACGAGCTGCGAACCATCGTGCATGAATCCCGCTCGCAAATTTCGCGGCGCAACCAGGATATGCTGCTGTCGGTCCTGGATCTGGAAAAGGTCAGCGTCGACGACATCATGGTGCCGCGGAACGAAATCGTCGGTATCAATATTAATGACGACTGGAAGTCCATCGTCCGCCAGTTAACGCACTCCCCGCACGGCCGCATAGTGCTGTACCGCGACAGTCTGGATGATGCCATCGGCATGCTGCGCGTCCGCGAAGCCTACCGCCTGATGACCGAGAAAAAAGAGTTTACCAAAGAGGTGATGCTGCGCTCTGCCGATGAGATTTACTTTGTGCCTGAAGGCACCCCGCTCAGCGTGCAGCTGGTGAAATTTCAGCGCAATAAAAAGAAAGTCGGCCTGGTGGTAGATGAATACGGCGATATCCAGGGCCTGGTGACCGTAGAGGATATTCTGGAAGAGATCGTCGGTGACTTCACCACGTCCATGTCCCCTACGCTTGCGGAAGAAGTGACGCCGCAAAACGACGGCTCGGTCATTATCGAAGGCAGTGCCAACGTGCGAGAACTCAATAAAGCCTTTAACTGGACGCTGCCGGAAGACGACGCCCGCACGGTAAACGGGATGATTCTGGAAGAGATTCAGGAAATCCCGGCGGCTGGAACCCGCATCCGGCTCAGTCAGTACGACATCGATATTCTAGACGTACAGGACAACATGATTAAGCAGGTGCGCGTCACGCCGGTGAAGCCTTTGCGGCAAAGCGTTGAGCAATAGACGTAAAAAAGCCAGCCTCCGGGCTGGCTTTTTACTTTCGGCAATAAATCAGGCTTTGGCTACGGAAACCATCGCGGCACGAATAGTACGGCCGTTCAGGGTGTAACCTTTCTGCATCACCATCAGCACGTTATTTGGTGCAACGTCGGCAGATTCAACCATCGCAATCGCCTGGTGCACGTCCGGGTTAAACGGCACGTTAGTTTCGCCCACCACTTCCACGCCGAACTTGCGAACCACATCCAGCATCGACTTCTGGGTCAGCTCAATGCCTTCGATCATTGGGGCTAAATCCGGGTTGGACTTGTCGGCCACTTCCAGCGCGCGATCCAGGCTGTCGATAACCGGCAGCAGTTCGTTCACGAACTTTTCCAGGGCGAACTTGTGCGCTTTCTCGATATCCTGTTCGGTACGGCGACGCAGGTTAGCTAAATCAGCCTGGTGGCGCGGCTCAATTTCACGCTCGCGCTGCTTCATTTCTGCCAGTTGAGCCTGCAGATTTGCAATCTCTTCGTCGCGCGGATCCACGACATCGGCACCTTCTACGGCCTCGACTTCTTCGTGCTGATCCATGACGATATCTTCCGGGGCTTGCTCGTTAGGTGTTTTCTGTTCTTTACTACTCATGAAATTCTCCGCGTTTTTAGCATTCATCTCGCTGCTTCGCTTATTATGGGGATCAGTTTCAGGGTTTCAAGGGAACCTGTCATATTGTCGCAGGAACGTCTGCGAATAAGGACCACCAGGATAATGAACAAACATTTCAACTGCATCGGTATTGTCGGGCATCCGCGTCACCCCACCGCTCTGACCACGCATGAAATGCTCTATCGCTGGCTGTGCGCCAAAGGCTATGAAGTGATGGTGGAACAGCAAATCGCCCAGGAGCTAAACCTCAAGCAGGTGAAAACCGGCACGCTGGCGGAGATAGGCCAGCAGGCTGATTTGGCCGTGGTCGTCGGCGGGGATGGCAATATGCTGGGCGCCGCTCGGGTGCTCGCTCGCTATGACATTAAAGTCATTGGCATCAACCGTGGCAACCTGGGTTTCCTGACCGACCTTGACCCGGACAATGCCCAGCAGCAGTTGGCGGACGTTCTTGAAGGGCATTACATCACCGAACGCCGCTTCCTGCTCGAAGCCCAGGTCTGTCAGCATGATACGCCTACGCGCCTCAGTACCGCGATAAACGAAGTGGTGCTTCACCCCGGTAAAGTCGCGCATATGATTGAGTTCGAAGTCTATATCGATGAAATCTTTGCGTTTTCACAGCGCTCTGACGGGCTGATTATCTCCACGCCGACCGGCTCGACCGCCTACTCGCTTTCCGCTGGTGGCCCGATTCTTACGCCTTCGCTGGATGCTATTACGCTGGTGCCGATGTTCCCGCACACGCTGTCTGCGCGCCCGCTGGTGATCAACAGCAGCAGCACCATTCGCCTGCGTTTTTCCCATATGCGAAGTGACCTTGAAATCAGCTGCGACAGCCAGATTGCTTTGCCTATTCAGGAAGGTGAAGACGTACTCATTCGCCGCTGCGACTACCATCTCAACCTGATTCACCCGAAAGACTACAGCTATTTCAACACATTAAGTTCGAAACTCGGCTGGTCAAAAAAATTGTTCTAAAAAACCACCTGGCCACTTTACTGTATATAAAACCAGTTTATACTGTATGAAAACACAGTTATGATTTTTCATACAGGAGAGTGGTCATGCTCGCTCAACTCACCATCAGCAATTTCGCTATCGTTCGTGAACTTGATATAGACTTTCATCACGGGATGACGGCCATTACCGGGGAAACCGGTGCCGGTAAATCTATTGCCATAGATGCGCTGGGCCTGTGCCTGGGCGGTCGCGCGGAAGCGGATATGGTGCGTTCTGGTGCAAATCGCGCGGATCTCTGCGCCCGCTTTTCCCTGAAAGACACCCCGGCTGCGCTACGCTGGCTGGAAGAAAACCAGCTGGAAGACGGCAGCGAATGCCTGCTTCGCCGCGTGATCAGCAGCGATGGCCGCTCCCGGGGCTTTATCAACGGTACCGCCGTGCCCCTTTCCCAACTGCGCGATCTCGGTCAGTTGCTTATCCAGATTCATGGCCAGCACGCCCACCAGCTGTTGCTCAAGCCCGAGCATCAAAAAACGCTTCTGGACGGCTATGCCGGCGAGCAGGCGCTGATTCAACAAATGGCAGAACGCTACCGCGAATGGCACCAAAGCTGCCGTACTCTGGCGCAGCATCAGCAACTGGCTCAGGAGCGTTCAGCCAAAGCCGAACTGCTTCACTACCAGCTCAAAGAGCTGAATGAGTTTTCTCCCGTTGCCGGTGAATTCGAACTGATTGATGAAGAGTACAAGCGCCTCGCCAACAGCGGCCAACTGCTCTCCACCAGCCAGCAGGCGCTGGACGTGCTGGCCGACGGGGAAGAAAGCAATCTACAAAGTCAGCTGTATACCGTGCGCCACCTCATGGGTGAACTGGTGGGCATGGATAACAAGCTCTCTGGCGTACTGGATATGCTGGAAGAAGCCGCCATTCAGATTTCCGAAGCCAGCGACGAACTACGCCATTACTGCGATCGTCTGGATTTGGATCCAAACCGTCTTTATGAACTGGAACAACGTATTTCTCGTCAGATCTCTCTGGCACGTAAGCACCACATCACGCCTGAAGAGCTACCCGATTTCCACCAGAAGTTGCTGGATGAACAGCAGTTACTGGATGAGCAAACCGGGTCGCTGGAAGCGTTGCTGCAGGCCGTTGCCCAGCATCATCAGCAGGCGCTTGCCGTGGCGCAGGCGCTGCACCAAAGCCGGGCCAAATATGCCAATGAACTGTGCCAGTTGATTACGGAAAGCATGCATTCGCTCTCCATGCCGCACGGGAAGCTCGCCATTGACGTCGAATTTAACGAAAACCACCTCACCGCCGAAGGCGCTGACCGCATTGATTTCCGCGTCAGCACCAACCCAGGGCAGCCGCTGCAGCCGCTGGCAAAAGTGGCCTCAGGCGGCGAGCTTTCTCGCATCGCGCTGGCGATTCAGGTGATCACCGCCCGAAAAATGGAAACACCGGCGCTGATCTTCGATGAAGTCGACGTGGGGATCAGCGGCCCGACCGCCGCGGTGGTGGGTAAACTGTTGCGTCAGCTAGGCGAATCTACTCAGGTGATGTGCGTCACTCACCTGCCGCAGGTTGCCGGCTGCGGTCACCACCACTTCTTCGTCAGCAAAGAAACCGACGGGGAAATGACCGAAACGCATATGCAGCCGCTGGACAAACGTTCTCGCCTACAGGAGCTTGCTCGTCTTCTCGGCGGCAGTGAAGTGACACGCAACACGCTGGCCAATGCCAAAGAGCTGCTGGCCGCCTGAGGCTTTACAATGCACGGTGTATCCAGCGCCGTGCATTGTGCAAAAAACACCCGCCCCACTCGCTAATCCGACTTTCTGCCACCTTTTCAACCAACTTTTTTATGCTCCCACTGTCAGAGTTGAGCGCCTTGAGGTTTTAAACTGCTTAAAGGTCTATTATCATCGGCATAATACGAATGAGCCACGCACTACTCCGGCCCGAAAAGGAATCAAATCACTATGCGTTGTAAAATGCTGACTGCTGCCGCAGCGGTTCTTCTGATGTTGACCGCAGGCTGTTCCACTCTGGAGCGAGTGGTTTACCGCCCAGACATCAACCAGGGTAACTATCTGGCACCTAATGATGTGTCCAAACTCCGCGTGGGCATGACCCAACAACAGGTTGCCTACACCCTCGGGACGCCAATGATGTCCGATCCGTTCGGCACCAATACCTGGTTCTATGTCTTCCGCCAGCAGCCGGGCCACGAGAACGTGACTCAGCAGACGCTGACCCTGACCTTTAACAGCAGCGGCGTGCTGACCAACATCGACAACAAACCGGCCCTGACCAAAGGGGAATAAGGCTGGATTGATGCATAAAAAAAGGTGCCTGAGGCACCTTTTTTTGTCACTTTCACACAGAGTTATTTCTGGGCAGAACGTTCCGCACGCTGGCGACGTAATTCTTTCGGGTCGGCAATCAGCGGCCGGTAAATCTCAACCCGATCGCCGTCATTCACTTTATCCCCCAGCTTTACCGGGCGGCTGTACACACCGACTTTGTTTTTCGTCAGATCGATATCGTCACGAAGCTCAAGGAGGCCAGAGGCGACAATCGCCTGCTCAACCGTGCTGCCTTCCTCAAGCTTAATCTGGCGCAGGTACTGTTTTTGCGGCAGAGCGTACACCACCTCAACCTGAATCTCACGCGGCACGGTAAACCTCTTTGGCGCGGGTAGTGAATGCCTGAACCATGCTGCCGGCAAGCTCTTTAAAGATACGGCCAAAGGCCAGCTCAATCAGCTTATTGGTAAATTCGAAATCAAGCTGGAACTCAATCCGGCAGGCATCTTCACTGAGCGGCGTGAACTTCCAGCCACCCATCAGCTTTTTGAAGGGGCCATCCACCAGATGCATCAGGATACTCTGATTGTCGGTCAGGGTATTTCGGGTAGTAAAGGTTTTGCTGATCCCGGCTTTTGAAACGTCGACCGCCGCCGTCATCTGATTAGCCGATGCGTCAATCACCCGGCTACCGGTGCAGCCAGGTAAAAATTCCGGGTACGAATTCACGTCGTTCACTAACTGGTACATCTGCTCGGCGCTGTAGGGCACCAAAGCAGTACGGCTAATCTGCGGCATAACAATTCCTGGGAGTCATAAATCGGACAAATAATAACATTTATCACCGCGCAAACAAAAACTCTCTGCCGCTCATGCTAAGATAAGCGCTTCCTCCTCGCGCAGGCCGCGGGGTGTCTTTGAACTCCTGGATTACATATACTGAGCAGCACTATGACTAAGAAAAAAGCACACAAACCAGGCTCAGCCACCATTGCGCTAAACAAGCGTGCCCGCCACGAATACTTTATCGAAGATGAGATTGAAGCGGGTCTCGCGCTGCAAGGCTGGGAAGTAAAATCATTACGTGCCGGGAAGGCAAACATCGGCGACAGCTACGTTATCTTTAAAGATGGCGAGGCTTATCTGTTTGGCGCCAACTTCACGCCGCTGACCGTCGCCTCCAGCCACGTCGTCTGCGATCCTACCCGTACCCGCAAACTGCTGCTTAACCAGCGCGAGCTGGACAACCTGTTCGGTAGCGTCAGCCGCGACGGTTATACCATCGTCGCCCTGTCCCTCTACTGGAAGAACGCCTGGTGCAAAGTGAAAATCGGCGTAGCGAAAGGTAAGAAACAGCATGACAAGCGTTCCGATGCGAAGGATCGCGAATGGGCTGTGGATAAAGCCCGCATCATGAAAAACGCCGGCCGTTAAGGCGATTCTTTCAGCCCCGCACTCCACTGGCTCTTCTTCTGAAGAGCCAGTATAAAAAAATACTCACTTTTAATTATCAGCTATTATTGCGCAGTCAAATATTGGAGCATCTGAATGAGTTAAGCGACACTAAATAATATATACTATTTTCCTTCACAATTATCTTCCCCACTGAAAACTAAAAATTCATAGATATATAATATTTCCTGCCTCAGCGACCATCTTTATACGCTTCACAAAATAGATAACTTCTTCCATATTTTTCTTCTTTACAAAACAAAATACCCCACCAAAAAAGGCACCATATCCCTTTCAGACTCAGGGATTTTTATGCCTGAAGTCTCAATTCATCCGGGATAATACAAAAGCACTGCTAAAATTTATCTTAAGTCTTTCAATGCAATAAGCATAACGGCACCTGAGATACACCATGGGAACTGGCTTCAGCCGTTTGGGTGTTCCCGCTACGTTCACGGGTACTTTAGAGTGACTTACATAGTGTTAAATATGGCTTAAGTTGCGCTTTCATTTTTTCCTGTCTATATCATCAATAGTCTCTATTTAATAAACGACGAGCCTATAACCCTGAGAATTAACTAATTTCGATTCCGCACCGGAAACGCCCTGTTTATTAACAATCACTGTCATCAATTTTTTGATACAGGCCTTTTTTCGCCAATACATCGCGAAGGGCCTTTTACACCTAAAAATTTTGCTTTCGGTAATCAACACATTACGCCGGGCAACTGACTACCACCACGTTCATCGCGAATGGAGTGATAACAATGCGTTCAATTTTAATTATCTCTAAATTAACCGGCGTTAAAAACAACGTCGAAGCCTCTGAAATCACCTTAAAAGGCCCTTCAATTGTCGAGCTAAAAATTGAACGTGAAGAGGTCGCCAGCTACACGCGTTCAGGCCAGGATCTGGTGATCAAACTCCATTCCGGCGAAACCATTACCATCAAAAACTACTACGCCTTTGCCGATCAGGGTGGCAACCAGCTAGTGTTGGAAGGCCATGACGGCGTGCTTTGGTGGGTTCAGGATCCAGAAACCGCAGCTCACTATGAGCAAATTGCCAATATTGACGCGATCATGACCGCCACCGGCGCACATGCCGAAGGCGGCGCCCTCTGGCCGTGGGTGCTGGGTGGCCTGGCGGTTGCCGCAGGCGGTGCGATCGCTGCCGCCTCTAGCGGCGGCGGCGGGCACTCAGACAGCGGTAGCAACCCTGGAAATCCGGGCAGACCGGACGTTACTCCACCGCCGGCACCTACCGGCCTTGCCGTCTCCGCAGACGGCAGAACCGTTACAGGTAATGCCGAAGCGGGCTCCACGGTCACGGTAAAAGATGCCAGTGGCAACGTTATTGGCACCGGTACTGCTGGTACCGACGGCAGTTTCACCATCACCCTCACCTCGCCACAGATAACAGGCGAAACGCTGACCGTCACGGCAACAGATCCTTCTGGCAACACTGGTCCAGGCGCCACTATTACCTCACCGACTATTCCGCTGCCTGACGAACCTGGCATTACAGGTATCACGAACGATCATCCGAATGCGCCTAACGGCGGCAACGTAGGCAATAACTCACCAACCAACGACAACACGCCAACGCTGAACGGCACCGGTCAGGCCGGTACCACGGTGCATATTTACGACAACGGCGTGCAGATTGGCACCGTTGTGGTCGGCGCCAATGGGACCTGGAGCTTCACGCCAGGCACTGCCTTGGCTGACGGCACACACTCTTTCACCGTCACGGCGACAAATGAAAGGGGCGAAAGCGCAACTTCTCCGGCCTATACCATCACCATTGACACCGCTCCTCCGGGGCCGGCAACCGGACTGGCCGTTAGCCCGGATGGGGAAATCGTTACCGGTCATGCAGAAGCGGGCAGCACCATAACCATCAAAGACCCGAACGGCGTAGTCGTCGGGTCAGGTACTGCCGATAACAATGGCAATATCAGCATCACCCTGACCACGCCGCAGGTAGACGGTGAGACACTGACCGTGGTTGTCACCGATCCGGCGGGCAACAACAGTCCTCCGGCCAACGTGACCGCGCCGGACGTACTCCCGCCGGTATTGCCGGTGATTACCGGCGTTCTTGACGACGTCGCGCCAGTCACCGGTAACGTAGGGAACGGGCAGTCAACCAACGACAACACGCCAACCCTGCAGGGGAGTGGACAAGCCGGGGACACCATTCATATCTATGCCAACGGGAGTGAGATCGGTACCACTAAGGTCGGCCTGGACGGCACCTGGAGCTTTACGCCAACCACACCGCTGGTGGATAACGCCTACATTTTCACCGCTATGGCATCTAACGTTCGGGGAGACAGCGGCACGTCAGTCAGCTATACCGTGACTGTAGATACCGCCGCGCCTGCCGAACCGACCGGCCTGCTTGTCAGCGCTAATGGCGACATAGTGACGGGGATTGCCGAGGCAGGCAGCACCGTCACCATCAAAGATGCGAACGGGAACGTGATTGGTACCGGTACCGCTGCGCCTATTACTGGCGTATTCAGCATCACCCTGACCACGCCGCAGCTTGACGGCAGTCACCTCCAGGTCACGGCTACCGATGCAGCAGGCAACGTCAGCCCGCCGGGAGAAGCCACCGCGCCGTTCTTCCCGCTGCCGACCATCCCTGTGATTACCACCATCATTGATGACGTCCCGCCGATCGTTGGCACCGTACCCAACAATCAGCCAACCAACGATCAGACCCCAACCCTGCAGGGGACAGGCGTCGTCGGCGAGACGATTCATATCTTTGATAATGGCGTAGAGATCGGCACCACCATCGTGCTCGTGGGGGGGATCTGGACCTTTACCCCCGTCGCCAATCTGCCCGACGGCCCGCATAGCTTCACCGCCACGGCCTCGAATATTCGCGGCGATAGCGGAAGCTCCACGTCCTACACCGTCATTGTCGATACCGTCGTGAATCCGCCGGTACTCGATCAGATCCTCGACACGGTCGGCTCTATCACTGGGCCTATCGGCAACAACGGTATTACCGATGATAATAAACCTGCCTTCAGCGGCACCGGGGAAGCGGGCAGTACCCTGACTATCTTTGATAATGGCCTGCCCATTGGGCAGGTTACCGTGGGTAGCGACGGCAAATGGAGCTTTACGCCTTCTATCGCCCTGGCTGATGGCCCGCACGCGATTACGCTGCAGCAGACCGACCTCGCGGGCAACATCAGTAGCGTGACCGTCGGCCCAACCTTCACCGTGGACACCCTTCCACCGGTGGCGGTCACCATTGACACCGTGAGCCAGGACGGCACAACCGTGACCGGGACAGGTGAGGCCGGTGATACCGTGAAAGTTGTCGGTCCAAACGGCGTGGTACTGGGTACGGCACAAATTGACCAAACCGGGCACTTCACCCTGACCCTCACCCCGGCCCAAACGCATGGCGGCACGCTGACTGCCCAGGTGCAGGATGCGGCGGGTAACATGGGGCCGGATACCACCTTCCCGGCGTCAAACTCCGGCTTCCCGACCATTCCGGTTCTGGTTTCGGTCACTGACGATGTCGGCCCGATCCAGGGGCCGCTGACGAACGGTCAACCAACGGATGACAACCGCCCAACGCTGAGCGGTACCGCAGAGGTGGGCTCCACCGTTACTGTCTTTGATAACGGCCTGCCTATCGGCATCGCAACAACTGACGCCAGCGGCACGTGGACGTTTACACCGCTGCTCCCGCTGATTGATGGCCCGCACAACTTCACCTTTAGTGCCACCAACGGCAGCGGCACCAGCGGAACATCCTCAGGCTTTAGCGTCGTCGTGGATACCACGCCTCCGATACTGCCCACCGGGCTGGCCGTCTCTAACGACGGGACAACGCTCACCGGGACAGCAGAAGCCAACAGCAAGGTCACCATCACAAACGCCAGCGGCACCGTGCTCGGTACGGCCACGGCGGACGGTACCGGCCACTTCAGCGTGACGCTGAACCCACCTCAGCTTAACGGGGAGATCTTAACCGCCAAAGCGACCGACGCGGCGGGTAATACCGGACCAGGTGCCGCTATTCCTGCCCCGGATCACACGCCACCGAATGCCCCAACCGGGCTGGCCGTGAGCGCTGATGGCCTGCATGTGACCGGTACCGCCGAACCGAACAGTACCGTCACCGTCTGGGACGGTAACGGCAATGTGATTGGCGTTGGTATCGCCAGCGGCACGGGCACATTTGATATTTCCCCGCTCACGCCACCGCAGCTAAACGGCCAGACGCTGATGGTCACTGCGACGGACGCCGCGAACAACGTCAGTACGCCTGCCGCCGTCATTGCCCAGGATCATACGCCGCCTGCGCTGCCGACCAACCTCACCTTCAATGAAGACGGCTCGGTACTGACCGGTAAAGCCGAGGCTGGCAGCACGGTGAAAGTGACCGACGCGCTGGGCAATCCGTTGGGCCAGGCCGTTGCCGGACCGGACGGCAGCTTTAGCATCACCCTGACAACCCCGCAGGCGAACGGCCAGCTGGTGGAAGTGAACGCCACGGATGCCGCCGGGAATATCGGCCCGAATGCGCCGGTCACCGCCCCGGATATCACACCACCGAATATGCCGATCATCGGTTCCGTGGTCGACAATGTGCCTGAGCATACCGGTAACCTGAACAACGGCGATCTGACTAACGACGATAAACCGACGATCTCCGGTACGGCTGAAGCTAACTCAACCGTGAAGATCTACGACAACGGGACTCTGATCGGCACGGTTAGCGCCAACGGCAGCGGAGCCTGGACCTTTACGCCGACCACCTCTATTGGCCAGGGCCTGCATAGCCTGACGGTGACCGCCACCGATGCCGCAGGCAACGTCAGCCAGCCGAGCGCCGCCTTTAACATCAACGTAGACTCCATCGCCCCTACCGCCCCAACGATTACCCAGGTGTATGACGATGTGGGCACCGTGACCGGGCCGGTCAGCAATAACGGCGCCACCAACGACCCAACGCCAACCCTGAGCGGCAGCGGGGAACCGGGCTCCACCATCACGGTTTACGACGGACTGGACGTCCTGGGCACCACCACCGTTAACGGCAACGGCACCTGGACATTTACGCCAACCACGCCGCTGCTGGACGGGCCACATTCCTTTACGGTCACGGCTTCGGATGCCGCAGGCAACGTCACCGCACATTCCCCGGCGTGGGACATCAATCTGATTACTACGCTGCCGGCCACGCCGGTGATTGGCGAAATTCTGGATACCGTCGGGAGCGTCACCGGGCCAGTCCTGCCGGGCACCTCTACCGACGATACCAAACCGGTTATCAGCGGCACCGCCGGGGCTAACGCAGTCGTGAATATTTACGATGGCAACACGCTGATCGGCACCGTGACGGCAAACGGCAGCGGCGCATGGACGTTTACGCCAACCCAGCCGCTAAGCGAAGGTTCGCACACCATCAATGTCTACGTGACCGATGCCGCCGGGAATACCAGTAATGCCGCAACCCAGATTGTTATTATCGACACGACTCCGCCGGGAGCGCCTTCCATCGACGGGGCGCTGGGTAACGTCGCAAACACGCAGACTCCGCTGATTAACGGCGGCAGTACCCAAAGTACGGAACCTGTGTTCTCAGGCAAAGGTGAAATTGGGGCCACTATTACCCTGTACGTCGACGGGGGGACAACGCCAATTGGCACGGCCACCGTAGACGCGACCGGGAGCTGGACAATCACCCCAACCTCACCGCTGGGCAGCGGGACGCACGTGTTCACTACCGTGGCAACGGATCCGGCGGGCAACACGGGGATGCCTTCTTCTGGCTTCACGCTCTCGGTTTACGCGACGCCTCCGGCTCAGCCATCGGCACCAGTCGTGACCGATAATGTGCCTCCGGTGGTCGGTCCCGTCGCTCCGGGCGGCAGTACCAATGACACCACGCCAACCTTTAGCGGGACCGGCATCGCGGGCTCAACCATCAACGTCTACAACAACGGGAACGACCTGATCGGCACCGCCACCGTGCGCTCCGACGGGACCTGGAGCGTGACCCCGTCAACGCCGTTTACCGAAACGACCTATAACATTACCGTCCAGGTGACCGATCCGGCGGGCAACATCAGCCTGCCGTCAGCCCCGATCGCGATCACCGTAGACACAACGCCGCCGGCAGCGCCGACTATCGGCACCGTAGATGACGGCGTGGGTCCGGTGACCGGGCCAATTACCAACGGCATTACCGATGACACGAAGCCGGTGTTCCACGGCACGGGTGAAATCGGCGCGACCGTCACGCTTTACAACGGCAGCACGGCGATAGGCTCTGCGGTAGTGGATGGCTCGGGTAACTGGACCATTACGCCGAATACCGCGCTCAACAACGGCGTGAATACCATCACCGCCGAACAAACCGATAAAGCCGGGAACGTCAGCGGGCCATCCACCGATTATGTACTGACCGTCGATACCGTGCCGCTCACCGCGCCGGTCGTCGTGGAAATCATTGATAACGTGGGCCCGATCCAGACCCCGCTGGTCAACGGCAGCTTCACCGATGACACCACGCCAACCTTTACCGGTACCGGCAAAGTCGGCAGCACAATCACGCTGTACGACACCAATGGCACCACGATTCTGGGTACCGGTGTCGTGGCCGCCAATGGCACATGGAGTATCACCACTTCCGTGCTGCCGGAAGGTGCACACAGCATTACCATCAAAGCGGTGGATGACGTAGGCAACAGCGTGGGGCCTTCTGCGCCGATTGTGATTAACGTCGATACCACTCCGCCACCAAACCCTGTGGTGCTGCCGATCACCGACCCTACCGGTACGCTTGTAGCCGGTACCGCTGAACCGGGGGCAACGATTATCATCAAAGACTCCAGCGGCAACGTGCTGGGCACCGGCGTGGCTGACCCGATTTTGGGTACCTGGACCGTTACGATGTCCCCGGCTCAAACCACCGGCGCAACCCTGACGGCTATTGCTCAGGATCCAGCGGGTAACCAAAGCGCGGGCATTAACTTCACCGCAACCAGCTCCATCCTGCCGCATCCGCCAACCATCGATCTGGTAGACGATAACGTGGGCGCCATAACCGGTAACGTCGGCAACGGGAAATCGACCGATGATACTTTACCTACCCTGAGTGGTTCAGGTGCCTCCGCGGGCGGTGTCGTGCATGTTTACATTGATGGCGTGCTGTTCACTTCTGTGCCCGTCGGCGCCGGCGGCACATGGACGTATCAGCTCACCACCCCGCTGACTCAAGGCCCGCATACCTTTGCCGTCAGCCAGACCGTCGGTCTTGAGACGAGCGGCCTGTCTCCGCTCTACACCATCATTGTCGACACCACGCCACCAGCCCAGCCGGTGATTGTCTCCGTGGTAGACGATGTAGTAGGCGGCGTAGTCGGGCCGTTGACCAATGGCCAGGCCACGAACGACCCAACGCCAACCCTGAGCGGCACGGCGGAAGCTGGCAGCACGGTGAACATTCTCGATAACGGCACCATCATCGGTACCGTCACCGCGAATGCCCTCGGCATCTGGACCTTTACGCCAGGCACTAACCTTGGCGAGGGTTCTCACACCCTGACCGTCACGGCGACAGACGCCGCCGGGAACGTCAGCCTGCCGTCTACCGGCTTTGTGGTGAACGTCGATACGCTGGCCCCGGCCGCCCCGCTGGTCGTCTCCGTCACCAACGACATCACTTCCCAGCCGATAACGTCCGGCCAGCCGACTAACGACAATACGCCAACCTTCAGCGGTACAGCCGAGGCCGGGACCACGCTGACCTTCAAGGACGGAAACGTCGTGATCGGCACCGTAACGGTACCGGTGGGTGGGAACTGGAGCTTTACCCCAACGGTTCCGCTACTGGATGGCAGCCATAACATCACCGTGACCGCCACGGATGCGGCAGGCAACGTCAGCGGCCCAAGCACAGGGTTCAACGTGGTGGTCGATACCGTGCCGCCTGTAGTGCCAGTCATTCTTTCGGTCATCGACGACCAGACTCAGCCGGGCACTAACCTGCCGCTGATCAACGGCCAGTTGACGAAGGACACTCAGCCAACCCTGAGCGGTACGGCGGAAGCCAACGCCACCATCACGGTGAAAGATGGCAATAACGTGCTGGGAACCACCCAGGCGGATGCGCTGGGCGCCTGGACATTCACCCCGTCCGCACCGCTGGGCCAGGGGACACACACCCTGAACGTCACGGCGACGGATGCCGCTGGCAACGTGAGTAATGCGGCTTCGTTTGGCGTGAATATTGACTCTGTCGCCCCGAACCCACCGGTGATCGTCACCGTGCTGGACAATACCGCGCCGGTGCTGGGGCCAATCACCAACGGCCAGGCCACCAACGAAACCCGCCCTTCTCTGAGCGGGACGGCGGAAGCCGGTGCCACCATTAAGGTTTACAGCGACGGCAACCTGATCGGCACCACTATTGCCAACGGGTCTGGCGCGTGGACGCTGACCCCTGTGGCCGCGCTCGGCAACGGGGCGCATACCTTAACCGTGACCGCGACCGATGCGGCTGGCAACGTCAGTAATCCGTCGAACGGCTTCTCGTTGACCGTCGACACCATTGCGCCGAACGCGCCGGTCATCAGCACCGTGGCGGATGCCGTCGGCCCAATCACCGGCAATCTGACCAACGGCCAGGTCACGGATGATAGTCGGCCGGTCCTCACCGGGACTGCCGAAGGCAATGCCACCGTCAGCGTCTACGACAACGGCGTTCTGCTTGGCACCGTCCAGGCAGATGCTGGCGGGGCGTGGAGCTTCAGGCCTGGCACCGCACTGATTAACGGCGGCCATGCGCTGACCGTGACCGCGACGGATGCCGCGGGTAACGTCAGCCTGCCATCCGCCGCGTTTAACGTGGTGGTGGATACCATTGCGCCGACTCAGCCGATTGTGGTTCAGGCCTTCGATGACGTCGGCCCGGTTCAGGGCCCGCTGGTGAGTGGCCAGACGACGGACGATACCCAGCCTGCACTCAGCGGAACGGCGGAAGCTAACTCCACTATTAATATTTACGATAATGGCAACCTGATTGGCACCGTAACGGCCAGTGCCCTGGGAGCATGGACCTTCACGCCTGGGACGGCGTTGCCTCTCGGCCAGCACGTCTTCACCGTCACCGCGACCGATGCGGCAGGCAACACCAGCGTACCTTCGGCTGGCTTTACCCTGACCATCGCCAGCGGCGTGTCGAATACGCCGGTGCTGACCTCTGTGGTGGACGACGTCGCCGGTGGCACGGTCGGGCCATTAACCAGCGGCCAGGCCACTAACGATGCACGCCCAACCCTGAACGGAACGGCAGATGCCAACAGCACCATCAAGATTTACGATGGCGGCAACCTGATTGGCACCGTGTCGGCTAACGCCCTGGGCGTTTGGGTCTTTACCCCGCCGACCGCGCTGGCAAACGGCTCGCATACCTTTACCCTCACCGCGACCAACGGTGCAGGCGTAATCAGTAGCCCGACGGCAGGCTTCACCATCGTGGTGGATACCGTGGCGCCTAACCAGCCTGCGATAACCTCTGTGGTAGATGATGTCGGCCCGATCACTGGCCCGGTAGGTAACAACCAGCCAACGGACGATACACGCCCAACCCTGAACGGGACCGCCGAAGCCAACGCCACGGTCAATATCTTTGATAACGGCGTGCTGCTGGGTACCACAACGGCAAACGGCAGCGGCGTCTGGACGTTCACGCCAACGCTGCCTCTGCTTCAGGGCAACCACTCGTTCACCGTCACCGCAACGGATGCGGCGGGTAACGTCAGCGTTCCGTCCGTACCAGCCGGTATTATTGTCGATACCGTCCCGCCGCTGGCGCCAACAGGTCTGACGGTCAACGCCACTGGTACAGTTGTTACCGGCGTTGCGGAAGCCAACAGCAAAGTGACCGTTACCTCGGCGACGGGTACCGTTCTGGGTACGGCTCAGGCTGACGGCAACGGGAACTTCAGCATTACGCTCTCCCCTGCGCAAACCAGCGCCCAGCCGCTGCTGGCCTTCGCTCAGGATGCCGCCGGGAACATCGGCGTTTCCGCCAGCTTCACCGCACCGTTTACCGGTGTGCCAGGGCTGCCGGTGATCACCAGCATCGTGGACGATGTTCTGCCGAAAACCGGCGTGGTGGGCAACGGGCAGAGCACCAATGACACCCAGCCGACGATCAACGGCACCGCCGAAGCCAACTCCACCGTCAAGATCTACGACAACGGGGCGCTGCTGGGGACGGTTACTGCCAACGCAAGCGGCATCTGGACGTTCACCCCAACCGGTGCGTTGGGGGATGGCGTACATGCCTTTACCGCCACAGCAACCAACGCCAACGGGACGGGCGGGGCGTCTCTGCCGACCTCGGTGATTGTCGATACTATTCCACCGCTGATCCCAACCGGGGTTATCAGCGCCGACGGTTCGACGATCACTGGCGTCGCGGAAGCTAACAGCACCGTAACCATCACGCTGCCGGGCGGGATCACCGTCACCGGCACGGCGAATGCGTCCGGCGCGTTCAGCATCACCCTGCCGACTCGCCAGATTGAAGGGCAGTCGCTGTCAATATCTGCCGCGGATGCGGCGGGTAACGTCTCTCCATCGCTCTCGATCACCGCGCCGATTCTGCCACTTTCGGCCAGCAGCAACGTGGTCGATCTGGCGCTGACCAGCAACGCAGACATCACCACCTCGCACTACAGTGGCTATGGCAACCTGCTGATTGGCGCGCTGGGGAACGTGGCGTCGGTTCTGGGCAGCAATACCGCCCAGGTCGGCTTCACCATCGGCAGCGGAGCAACGGGGCATATCACCATTAATGCCGCCGCCACCGGCGTGGTACTGTCATTGCTGAATACGCTGGAAATCGCTATTCAGAAATTTGACGCGACCACTAACTCCTGGACGACGGTTGTCGACTCTTCACTGCCGCAGTTCCTGAACCTGCTGACCCTGGGCGCTACCGGCGTTACCCTGAACCTTGACGGACTGGGCGAAGGGCAATACCGCGTGCTGGGCTACAACACCAGCCTGCTGGCAACAGGTGCAGCGACCAACCTTGCGGTGACCGTCGAGCAGACCAGCGCCGGCGTGGTCAGCGGAACCACCACCTCAAGCGGGAACGTCATTACCGATCCGGGTCCTGGTGGGGCTGTGGACAACGCCCCTACCGGCACCGTGGTCACGGCTATTACCGATGGCCAGGGCGTCTCCCATACGGTTGGCGCTGGCGGACTGGATATTCAGGGTAAATACGGCACCCTGCATATCAACCAGGACGGCAGCTATACCTACACCTTAACCAACACCTCAGCCGCGGTGCTGGGCCGTACCGAGAACTTTACCTACACCATTACCCAAAATGGCATCAGCGACTCTGCGCAGCTGATTGTCACCCTGGGCAACGGTGCCCCGGCCAGTACGGTCACCGCCACGGATAACACCGGTTCGCTGACCTTCGGCACCGATGTTGTCGCCGTTGACCACGGGGCTTCACAGCAAACGGGTCTGTCGGTGCTGAGCGTCGGTCTGGGGAATGTGGTCAACCTCAACCTGCTGGCTAACATGAGCAACCCGATCCTGTTTGATGTCGCAGACGGATCGACGCGCACCATGACGCTGCAGGCCAGCGTGGGCGGGGTGGCGCTGCTCTCCACCTTCGACCTGTACATCTACAAGTTCAACGTGGCGACCCAGCAATACGAGCAGTTCCAGGTGCAGAAAACCTGGCTAACGGCTCCGCTGTTGGGCGGCACCTCAGGCCAGTTGACCGTCACCCTGGGCGGCGGGGACTACCTGTTCCTGCTGATGAACGCGAGCGGTGTCTCACTGCTGACCAGCTACACGCTGAATATCCTCCAGGATCACACCTACGCGGTGGACAGCCTGGCGGCCTCAACTGCCGGGAACGTGATGCAGGACGATGTCGCGCCGGCAGGCAGCTTGCTGACGGCGGTGAACGGCGTGGCAGTTTCCGCGACCGGCACCACCACCATCAACGGTAAGTTCGGGACGCTGACCATTGATGCCCACGGCAACTACACCTACACGCTGAAATCCGGCGTGGGAGCCGACAGCATCAATACGCCAGACAGCTTCGTGTACACCGTGACCGCGCCAAACGGGGATACCGGTACCGCGTCGCTGAACATCACCGCCACACCGCATACCGTGGATGCCGTGAACGACGTCAGCTCGATTATGGCCATCACGTCGACGCAGAACACCGCGGCTTACGCGAGCGCCACGGTCGGTCAAACCTCCTGGAACACGGCGCTGCTGGCCTCTACCCACGGCAACGGCAGCGGTACCTTCACCATTGCGGATAACACCGTGCTTAGCGGGGCCAATATTGTGTTCAAAGTGGCTTCCGGTCTGGTATTGGGTGGACTGTCCGTCAGCTGGACGCTGAGCGACGGGCTGGGTCACACCTATACCGGCACCTTTAGCGGCAGCGCCCTGCTGGGCGGCACGGCAACCATTCCAGTCACAGATCTGCACTCAGGCACCTGGACGCTGAGCTATGTCGGGAACATGGGGCCGCTGGGGCTAGGGACCATCACCATCACGCCGAACATCACCGGGACCTCGAACCTGCTGGATAGCTTCACGGCGCAAAGTACCGTCGTACACGGCAACCTGTATGACGGCACCGACTCCGCCGGCGCGGCTGACCAGCTCGGCAGCGTGCATACGCTGATGACAATTACCGGCGCTAACGGCAGCTCGGCCACGCTGAACCCGATGACCAACAGCGACGCGGTGGCAACGATTCAGGGCCAGTACGGCACCCTGACTATCGATGTCGGTGGGAACTACACCTACACCCTGAACGCGGGTGTGGCACCGGGCTCCATCACCAATAAAGAGGTCTTTACCTACATCCTGAACGATCAGAACGGGCATTCAGACTCCGCCACGTTGACCATCAACATGAACCCGCAGTTCGTCAGTACTGCCTACGGGGACATCATCAACGGTTCTTCGGCCTACGCCGATACGCTGGTGTACCACGTCCTTGCCGGTGGGGCGAACGACGGCACCGGCGGCAATGGATCGGACGTCTGGAACAACTTCTCGCTCGCGCAGGGGGACCAGATCAACATTCACGACCTGCTGGTCGGCTGGAATGGGCAGACCTCAACGTTGGGTAACTACCTGAGCGTGGCTACCGTTGGCAACAACACGGTCATCTCCATCGACCGTGACGGCACCGCCGGCGCATTCCACTCAACCACTCTTGTTACTTTGGAGAACGTGCACACCACACTCGATGAACTGATCCAGAACAACCACATTGTTGCCTGATAGTTGTAGCGAAAAATCCCCGGGCGCACAGACGCCCGGGGAATAAGACAAAAACGCAGTGCCATTTATTAGGGAAAAAATATGGGAAAATTACGGCCTGTTGCGTTATGGCTGGCTTGCGGTCTGTTTTCACTCCAGGCCTGGGCCGACGACGCGCCTACTTCTATTACGACTCAGGGTCTGGCTCAACAACAAGAGCTGCCCTCACTCGACGGCCCAACCGCCCTCCCGCTCAATGCCCCTGCGCCCGGAATCTTAACGCTTAACGACGCGGTCAACCGCTCTGTGACCTGGCACCCCAGTATTCGTGAAGCTATAGGCAAACTTTACGGCCAGTCCGAACAGATCAACGTCGCCAAATCTAAGTACTACCCGCAGATCAGCGCCGGGATGAACAACGGCTACACCAATACTTACACCAACAGCGGCTACAGCCCGTCGCTGGTGCTTTCTCTGTCCCAGATGCTCTATGACTTCGGCAAAGTCGCAAGCCAGGTCCGTGCGGAAACCGCAGGGGAAGCCCAGGCCCAGGCCAACGTGCTGGTGAGCATTGACACCGTCGGGCACGACACCGCCTCGGCGATGGTGCAGGTGCAGCTCTGGCAGCAAATGGTCGACATCGCCAAAGAACAGCTGGACGCGCTGACCGCCATTGGCCGCCTGACTCAGGAGCGGAACGACCAGGGCGCAACCTCGATGTCCGACGTGGTGCAAACCGACGCGCGTATCGAATCCGCCCGCTCGCAGCTGATCCAGTACGAATCCAACCTCGACAGCACCCAGGCGACGCTGATGAGTCAGCTTGGCTGGACCAGCCTCAACAAAGTCAGCCCTGATTTTCCGCAGAAGCTGAATAACAGCTGTAACGTGGCGAAGCCGGACGACCGCCTGGTGCCCGCTGTCCTTGCCGCCTGGGCGCAGGCCAACGTGGCGCAGGCTAACCTCGACTACGCCAACTCGCAGATGACGCCGACCATCTCGCTGGAGCCGTCCGTGCAGCACTACCTGAACAACAACTATTCCGGCAGCGAAGTACTGAACCGCACGCAATACTCGGCGTATATCCGCGTCGAAATGCCGATTTACCAGGGCGGTGGCCTGACGGCACGCCGCAACGCCGCCAGCCATGCGCTGGAAGCGGCGCAGTCCGGTATCGACCGGGTTCGCCTGGACGTGCGCCAGAAGCTGCTGGAATCCCGCAGCCAGGCCATTAGCCTCGCCACCGCGCTCCAGGTACTGCAGCGTCAGGAACAGCTGAGCGCCCGCACCCGCGAGCTGTACCAACAGCAGTATCTCGACCTGGGCTCCCGCCCGCTGCTGGACGTGCTCAACGCCGAGCAGGAAGTCTTCCAGGCGCGCTTCGCCCAACAACAAACGCTGAGCCAGCTCCATCAACTGCAGCTTAACTGCCTGTATAACACCGGCAAATTACGCACCGCATTTGGTCTGGAACACCGCAACATCCAGTCCCTGGAGATTCAGCCATGAGCCAGACAGCCTCTCCCAATGAGGAGTTTTTAAGCGAACAGGCCCTGACCCAATGGGCCCACGCTATCAGTCACGTCGCCGGGCACTACCGCGTGGTTTGCTCCCCCGGCACCATTCAGGCCAACGCGCCGTGGTTCAAAGACAAAACTAAAGTCGCCGCGCTGACCCAGCTTTCGCGCCAGGCCGGGCTGTCCTTCCATCTGCTCGGCAACACCGAAAAAGCGATATCCCAGTGGCGGCTGCCGGTGGTGGTGGACTTAGCCAACGGCCAGATCGCGGTGATCGAGCAGTTTGACGGCGAAGACACCGTGGATATTTGCTACTTCGACGACGAATGCCACACCAACCGCCAGTCGCTCAGCAAGCTGCTGCCGGAGATCCGCTTTGTGGCCGCCCTGCGCCCGCTCTCGGCGCTGAAAGACAGCCGCGTCGACGCCTATATCTCACGCTTCAGCCCGGACTGGATGAAAGAGCTGATCATGCTGGACATTCGCCCTTACGGCCCGGTAATGCTGGCGGCCTTCTGGGTGAACGTGCTTTCGCTGGCCGGGATCCTGTTCTCGATGCAGGTATACGACCGGGTGATCCCGGCTCAGTCATACCCGACGCTGTACGTGCTGGCGACCGGGGTTCTGATCGCCGTGGTGTTCGGCTTCATTCTGAAGGTTACGCGCAGCAACATCATGGACGTGCTGGGCAAGCGGGCCGACATGCGCATTTCGGATCGCGTCTTTAGCCACGCCCTGCGGCTGCGCAACAGCGCCGTGCCCCGCTCCACCGGCAGCTTTATTTCTCAGCTGCGCGAGCTGGAGCAGATCCGCGAGATGATCACCTCCTCGACCATCTCGACGATCGTCGATCTGCCGTTCTTTATCTTGTTCGTTGGGGTGCTGGCGATCATCGCCCCGCAGCTGGCGTGGATCGCCCCGGTCGCCGCCATCGTGATGGTGCTGCCCGGCCTGCTGCTGCAGAAAAAGCTCGCCACGCTGGCCAACCAGGCCGCCCACGAATCCACCCTGCGCAACGCCGTGCTGGTGGAAAGCGTGCAGGGGCTGGAGGACATCAAGCTGATGCAGGCGGAAAACCGCTTCCTCCAGCAGTGGAACAGCTACATCCGCATTACCGCCGAGTCTGGCCTGAAAACCCGCGAACTGACCCAGGGCTTAATCAGCTGGGGGATCACCATCCAGAGCCTGGTGTTTGTGGTGGTGGTGCTGTTCGGTGCCCCGCTGGTCATTGAAGGTGAAATGACCACCGGGGCTATGGTCGCCGCCTCGATGCTGGCCTCAAGGATGATTGCCCCGATGGCCAACCTGTGCGGCGTGCTCGCCCGCTGGCAGCAGGTCAAAGCCGCCAAACAGGGGCTGGACAGCATCATGCAGCTGCCGGTGGAAACCCAGCGCGATGAAAACCTGATCCACAAGGATATCCTCCACGGCCACTACCTGTTTGAAAGCGCGCAGTTCAAATACCACAGCGAAGATCCGCGCATTCCGCTGCGCATTGCCCGCCTTGAGATCCAGCGCGGCGAGCGCATTGCCGTGCTCGGGCGCAACGGTGCGGGCAAATCTACGCTGCTGCAGGCGCTTGCGGGCGGGGTCGATCTCGCCAGCGGCGAAGCCCGGCTCGACGATCTCGCGATGTCGCAAATCGACATGGCAGATCTGCGCCGCAACATCGGCTTCCTGAGCCAGAACGCGCGGCTGTTCTACGGCACGCTGCGGGAAAACCTCACCCTCGGTGCCCCGCACGCCAGCGACGAGGCTATCTTCGAGGCGCTGGACGTGAGCGGCGCGAGCAACTTCGTGAAGCACCTGCCCAAAGGCCTGGATCACCCGATCATGGAAGGCGGCAGCGGGCTTTCCGGCGGGCAGCGTCAGTCGATCCTGCTGGCGCGCATGCTGCTGCGCTCGCCCAACATCGTGCTGCTCGATGAGCCCACCGCCTCGCTGGACGACCATACCGAACGGGAATTTATTCAGCGGCTGAATCAGTGGCTCGGCCACCGCACGCTGGTCGTCGCCACCCACCGCGTGCCGGTGCTCGAACTGGTCGAACGCGTGCTGGTGCTGAAAGACGGCCAGCTGGTAATGGATGCACCGAAGGCGCAGGCGCTCGGCGCCGCAAGACCGGCACAGGCTCAGGCCCCGGCCGCCGCCCAGACACCACCGCGGGAGTGGAACAATGAAAACCAGTCAGCATGACGTCACCATGGATGACCCGGACATCCAGCGCGAAAGCGAATTTTCCGGGGCGAGCCGCATTATCCTGCTCATTACGCTGCTGTTTGCTCTGTTCGGCGTCTGGGCGTGGTTCGGCACGCTGGACGAAGTCTCCACTGGCACCGGGAAAGTGGTGCCGAGTTCCCGCGAGCAGATTTTGCAGTCGCTGGACGGCGGGATAGTCACCGAGCTGCTGGTGCACGAGGGCGATAAAGTGCAGGCCGGGCAAATCGTCGCCCGCCTCGACCCGACCCGCTCCGAGTCTAACGTCGGCGAAAGCACGGCTCGTTACCGCGCCTCTCTGGCCTCCAGCGCAAGGCTTTACGCCGAAGTGAACGATCAGCCGCTGAAATTCCCGGACTCGCTCAAAGCCTTCCCGGACCTGATCGCCTCCGAAACCCGGCTGTATAAAACCCGCCGGGCGCAGCTGAACGACTCCGAAGCCGAGCTGCGGGATGCGTTAACGTCGGTCAACAAAGAGCTGGATATCACCCAGCGACTGGTGAAAAGTGGCGCGGCGAGCCATGTGGAAGTGCTGCGCCTGCAGCGGCAGAAAAGCGACCTGGGCTTAAGGATCACCGACCTGCGCTCGCAGTATTACGTGCAGGCGCGCGAGGCGCTGTCGAAGGCCAATGCCGAAGTGGACATGCTGGACGCCATCATCAAAGGCCGTGAGGATTCGGTGAACCGCATGACCGTGCGCTCCCCGGTGCGCGGCATCGTGAAGAACATTCAGGTCACCACCATCGGCGGCGTTATTCCGCCGAACGGCGAGATGATGGAGATTGTACCGGTGGACGATCACCTGCTGATTGAGGCCCGGCTCTCCCCGCGCGACATCGCCTTTATCCACCCCGGCCAGCGCGCGCTGGTGAAAATCACCGCCTACGATTACGCCATTTACGGCGGGCTGGAAGGCACAGTGGAAACCATCTCCCCGGACACCATTCAGGACAAGGTGAAGCCGGAGATCGTCTACTACCGGGTGTTTATCCGCACCAACCAGGACTACCTGGTGAACAAAGTCGGCCACCATTTCTCTATCTCACCGGGGATGGTGGCGACCGTGGATATTAAAACCGGGCAGAAAACCATCGTTGAATACCTGATTAAGCCGTTCAACCGCGCCCGCGAGGCGCTGCGCGAACGTTAATTGACCGCCTATCCCGCTGGTGCTGAAGGAATTTTGTACGAATTGCACTCAGCGGGATTTCTCTGCAGACGGCTGGTCACGCACGTAATAAATCTGTTATACTCGCCGGTACACATTGGGGCTGATTCTGGATTCGACGGGATTTGCGAAACCCAAGGTGCATGCCGAGGGGCGGTTGGCCTCGTAAAAAGCCGCAAAAAAATAGTCGCAAACGACGAAAACTACGCTTTAGCAGCTTAATAACCTGCTCTGAGCCCTCTCTCCCTAGCTTCCGCTCTTAAGACGGGGATCAAAGAGAGGTCAAACCCAAAAGAGATCGTGTGGATGCCTTGCCTGGGGTTGAAGCATTAAAACTAATCAGGATAGTCTGGTAATGGCGTGTCTGTCCGCAGTTGCCCGGCGAATGTAAAGACTGACTAAGCATGTAGTACCGAGGATGTAGAAATTTCGGACGCGGGTTCAACTCCCGCCAGCTCCACCAAAATTCTTTGTTGACGGTTACCAGAGCCCGATACGAAGTCCTGAAAGCCCGCATGGCGAAAGTTATGCGGGCTTTTTTGTATCTGTTGTTGTCTAGTAAGAATTTCAAGAAGCTACTAATTACAAGGAGGCTTTGGTTACATATACTGCTTTACATATATATGCTCGTGCATTACCAATCTCGAATTCAATAGCTCTTTTGACCCTTCTTCCAAATTCAAATCCTGATCAACATCATCGCTAAACCTTTTTTATAAAAAGAGAGCTTTATCTCATTCTATTTCACCTGATATTTTTAACGGGCCAGTATACTTAAAGAGTTTAATAACTGTGTATCCAAGGTTTCCCTTACCGGAGTAGGTAATCCACTTGCAACTCTATAATTTTTTATAGCAGCTCGTGTCGCTGGCCCCATACTTCCGTCAATATTCCCGTTGTAATATCCCTTATCCAGCAGTGCGAACTGCACTCGCATGATTAAACGTTTACGCTTCTCAGTATCAGAAGCCAGCCCACTACTTGCACGGGTAGTTCTATTCGTTCCAACAGAGTTTGTGGACGTAGAGGTATCCATATCATTTGAGCGAAGTGAACGAATAGATGAAGAAGACGATGAGGAATTCGTCCCTGAACTGGATGAATCTGATGAACTGTATGTTTTAGGATAATAAGGAGTACTTCCACCATAGTATCCACCACCAGATGAAGATCTATGAGAACTATGGCTTCGATGGGAGCTATGACTACGGTGTCCTGCAATGTAAAAGGGGACTTCCGTGTTAAGTGGAGCTATCACTAAATCATGCTCATTGAGAGTCATACCAGGCAAGTCACTTGCTCCAGTAGAGGAATCACTTGCCCATACAGAATTATTGAGTGCTAAAAATCCCGGAAGCAGAGCAGCGAAATTAAATTTTTTCATAAAATTGGTCTCGGTGGTTGATGAAAACGGCCTTTTGATGAACTGAAATAACCAGCACAGGAAGACTTCCGAGTACATTCATCACATTCTTTGGGATAGTAATTTTTCCAGTCAGAAATTGACTGAGTAGTAAATTCCCAAGCTCGCTCAGGAAGATGACACAATGGGTAATTGAAGATTATTAGGGGGATCCCTGACCTTTGTGCTGTGCCTATAGCAGAGAGAATTTTTTCACTATAGTTGTCATGCTCAATGAAGATTGATGACCAGTTTTTACGTGCCCAGCCAATAGACTCTAACCCCATAAGAGAAATCTGGTTGATATTGGAGAACACGCGACCAGCGAACTCTATGATTTTGTCCAGTTCCATATAGTTAGCCAGTGTCGGAATAATTCTTAACTCAATGTTGATCCCTGAGTTGCCGGCATTGATAAGCCCTCTAACAGTCTCATTAAATGCCCCATCGCTTCCAACCAGATAGTCATGAACTGGCGACCTTGAAGAATAAAGCGGAATACCAAAAGTTATTTTGATTTTTTCGCTTCGCTCTTTCATCTGCTGAGTAAAATTGGCATCTGCAAACTTCCGTCCATTGGTCAAAACATGCAATGCTGTCTCAGGCGAGTTTTCGATTATGAAGTCCAGAAAATGCAGGAAATCTTCGCCATACAGTAGGGGTTCTCCCCCACTCACGCCTACGACACCATTCAGGGAGAAAGAAGCGATGGCAAGTGCTGACTGGTTAAGAAGCCAGTCATCGTTTCCTGTCTTCGGAGGCTGAGAACAAAAAAGGCAACTGTTGTTGCATCTTTCAGTTACCAGAACAGTGTTATGGTTTGCTCTCCGTGACAAAATCACCCTAATCATGTTTCCGTTGTTAACAATCCCTATATCACCATCTTCTATGGAATTGAAAAGATCAGTGCTCACAACGTAGTCTGCAAAATATGCAGGAAGTCTGGAATCGAGTTCAGTTTCACTGACCAGTAAATTTGGCAGATAGAATTGAGGATTTTCGGGCTTAGATTTGCACAGGCGATAGAAACCTTGCCGAACAGGCAGATCAGCCGAAAACCTGAATATGTCGTTTCTAAGCACCTCAGACATAAGCCCACCCTTTAAGCATCTTTGCCATTGGTCCTTCATGGGAGATTTCATTTAACAGAAAACGGAACATTCCTTTGTGATACTGACAAAAAATAGATCGACTCTTATCTCCAACAGGTTCGCCATGAACACTAATATTCTGGCAAGGATCTGCCCCACAAAATGGCTGATAAGCACAGTTATCACAACCGGGCATGGCAAAGTTGAATGAGGATGATAGAGCTGAACGGTAATATTCGTTTCTACTGAATGAGAATGAAGCAAATTCCCCGGCACTGAAATCTGCTTCCGGATTTACTTTTTGAAGCATACGGCTTTCGTCGCTACCGTAAACTTTACCGTCATAGTTGAACAGAATGCAGTTCAACACAACTCCACTTGGTGATTTCAGATCTGCATAACCACTGAAGCCCGGATTGAAAATTCGTTTGAGATGGATAGCAGCCGAGTGCTCAATGACAGGAATTCCCTTTTCATTCTGATGACCTGCCCCCAGGATTAGATACAACCTTCAGTTAGTAATGTCGGTTGGTTTTTCTTCATATTTCCTGTTTCGCCAGTCCGTTGCGAATTCAGCTGGTGTCTGGTAATCCAGCGATGAATGGGGACGGCACTCGTTATAATCCTGCCGCCAGTCATTAATCGTTTTCCGGGCATGA
>NZ_JBBCMI010000027.1:0-51341 GCF_037152415.1 Cedecea sp. AS113 | reverse complement strand
GGCCTGGGTGATATTGTTTTCATATGGCTCACTGGCGTTCACAAAGAATAAAACACCATCATAAATACAAAGTTGCTCAAATATCCATTTTTTTAAAGTTAACAGGCTGATGCTCACGCAGGTGATAAATACAAAATTGTGCAATTCATTCAGGTTTCAGTGATATGAGTTTACCTGGAACATCTCCCTCTCGGTTATTGTCGTTTATTCCCTCCCGCGCACTTAATATTTTCAAACTGATGCTTGATTAATACAGGCGACATCGATCGATTACCACCTTTTGATAGTCACAGGCTATCGCGTGATTATAATTGATCGTTTTTGACTATCCTTTGATTGTGTGTATAATGATCAAAATACACTGTTGTCGCGAGAATTTTATGTGTAAACAACACTATAGCGTCTGACTGAGATTGTTTATTTTCATCTGTAGCCGTTCTTTTTTTGCTCGTAAGTAATAGCCTGGTTTTTAATCCTGGGAAGGAAAATCACATGGATGAGTGCACGTGCTGGCCCGAAAATGATTCTGTTTCTGGAAAGTGGGGCATGGCTATTACTGAGATAGCGGGCAGAGAAAATCTTTACTTTGTTAATCTTGATGAATCTCCATTTTATATATTTTTAATATGCCCTCAGGTTTTTAATTTAAAAAGGGGCATCATTATCCCCTGCCAGGCATTATATCCATTGCCGCTCTTATTATTGACCGAGTTTACCTCTGTATATGCCATATTCCCCTCAGACTGCAGGCCTGAGCGGGTTGCCGGTGAGATTAGGCAGGCACCTGACAACGGAGAAAAAAATATCCAATACTCCGAAACCCGTTTTCTCACGCCTTTTGAATTCAGGCTTCTGCACTTATTCATGCGGGCAGTCAGTATGAAAGATATCCCCTGCACCATTCTATGCACGGCCTGCGTATACCAGGAGCTATCAGAGAAAATGCAGCTCACGCACAAGGGAATGTCCGTTTACATGAAGCGGTGCGGGATATGAAAAACGACGTGATGCTGATTGTATTGACTGAAAACCACTGGTTATACACGGGGCTTGCTGCACTGCTGCCTGAAATGGACTCCCTCCGTATCGGGTTCAGTTCGCCATACCTGCCTCCGGAGGTCAGGGCTGCCGGGCGGGTAATCATCGCGGTGGACAGCCGGATTGTGCTCCGGGGGGAGTGGTCGGCCCTGAATGCCCTTCATGCGCTTCGACCAGATGCCACACGGGTCTGGCTGGCCTGCGAACAGAGCGGCAGGTTATGTCCGTTTGCAAATCAGAGATACCTCTGCGTTAGTCAGCGACAGGATATTACCTCGTTACGCCTGGCTTTACGTCAGTCAGGGCAATACTCACAGGGAAAATTTGCCCGTATCAAAAATATTAACCTGACACTCACCGAGCGTCACATGCTGCCGTTTTTTTTGTCAGGGATGAGCATTCATCTGGTTTCCCGTATAACCGGAAAACCCTTAAAGACACTCTACGCACATCGAAAAAAAATTCTTGAGAAGACCGGAATGCGGCAACTGGCATTTCTACAGTTTGTGAATGAACGAAACCAGGGATTACCAGGCATTTTTAGCTTAGAGGGCGTTAATAAATAGAAAACAAATTTGAAGCGGCATGAGGATGCAAGAAGGAAGGGGGGAGCCCCTCCCGATGCAAGCCTCCGTATCGCGCCGTGGAGTGGCCTCCAGAGAAACGGCAGCTGACGCATCACGGCATTGCAACTTACAACCCCCGTTCTCTGGAACTCACTTATTTGTACACAGCCGACGTCCGGACAGAACCGGCGTATTTTATGGAGTCATTTGTGAAGACATCATCCTTAGTTCCCGTGTCGCTGAGAATGCGATTATTTGCCTGGCTAAACATCGCCGTACAGGCAGCCTTTCCCCTGGCGGTCGCTTTTACGCCCGCGGTCGCCGGCACGGCCGGCAGTGACGGACGTTTTCTGCATGAGCAGGCAGTGTCAGCAATGCAGACCCGGGTGTACACCCTTGGTGAGGGGGAGAGCGTTTCGTCCGTTGCCAGAAAATACAATATGTCCGTAGATTCACTGCGTAAACTGAACCAGTTCCGCACTTTCGCTCACGGATTTGACCACCTGCAGGCGGGGGATGAGCTGGACGTTCCTGTGGCTCCGCTCCCGGAAGTTCGCTGGGATGATACGCCGTCAGGGGCGGTTTCAGACAAAAAGGAAAAGGAAGATGATGCGCAGACGAAAGTCGCCGGCTATGCCTCACAGGCCGGTAATTTCATCTCAGCCAGCACCAGAAGCGACGCGGCAGCGTCCATGGCGCGCGGGATGGCGAGCGGTGCTGCCAGTGGTGAAATCCAGCAATGGCTGAGCCGTTTCGGTACGGCCCGCGTACAGCTGGATGCGGATAAAAACTTCTCCCTCAAAAACTCACAACTTGACCTGCTTGTCCCGTTGTACGAACAAAAGGACAGGCTTGTTTTTTCTCAGGGCAGCATTCACCGCACCGATGACCGGACTCAGGCTAATCTTGGTGCCGGCGTCCGGCGCTTCTATGATGCATGGATGTTCGGTGCCAACAGCTTTCTCGATTACGACCTGTCCCGGGACCACGCCCGTGCCGGCGCCGGCCTTGAATACTGGCGAGACTTCCTGAAGCTGGGCTTTAACGGATATATCCCCCTGACCGGGTGGAAGGATTCCCCTGACCTGACCGATTACCAGGAGCGTCCGGCCAGAGGCTGGGATGTCAGGGCACAGTACTGGCTTCCGGCGCTGCCACAGCTCGGCGGCAAGCTGACCTATGAGCAGTACTATGGCAAAGAAGTCGCCCTGTTCGGTATTGACAGTCGACAGCGTGACCCGCACGCCATTACGGCGGGGATTAACTATACGCCGGTGCCGCTGCTGACGTTCAGTGCAGAGCAGCGTCAGGGGGCCGGGTCAAACGCCGAAACACGCTTTGGCGTGGACATGAATTACCAGCTGGGTATGCCCTGGCAGCACCAGATTAATCCGGACGCGGTGGCTGCCATGCGCAGCCTGGCCGGTAGCAGATATGACCTGGTGGAGCGCAATAACAACATCGTGCTGGAGTACCGCAAGAAAGAGGTTATTCGCCTGAAGACGGCCGATCTGGTGACGGGGCATACCGGGGAGCAGAAGTCTCTGGGGGTATCCGTCAACAGCAAGTACGGTCTGGAGCGCATTGACTGGTCAGCTTCATCACTCATCGCCGCGGGAGGAAAAATCGTGCAGAGCGGAGAGGACTGGGCCGTGGTGATGCCGGTTTACCGGGCTGACGTCAACAGCTATACCGTGCAGGGTGTGGCGGTGGACAGAAAAGGAAACCGCTCAAATCAGGCTGAAACTCAGGTGACGGTGCAGGCGCCTCAGGTCAGCGCGGTGCAGAGTACGTTCACGCCCGCCACCTCTTCGCTGGCTGCGGACGGCAGGAGTGTGCAGGCTCTGACCCTGAGTCTGCGGGACGGGAATAACCAGGCGGTGGACATGGATGTGAAGGACATCAGCCTGAAAAACAGCACGCTGAAAAGCGCCACGGTATCGGCACTGACCCGAAAATCCGCGGGCGTGTACACCGTGACGGTGACGGCGGGCACGGATGTTGAGACGGTGACGTTAACACCGTCGGTAAGTGGCGTCACGCTCTCCCCGGCCGGAGTGACCATCAGCAGCACCACGCCGGATGCGGGACAGTCGGTGTTCACGGCGAGCCCGGAGACCATTGCGGCTGACAACGCGGCCACCTCTACGCTGACACTGGTTGCGAAGGACGCGCAGGGTAACGCCCTGACGGGACTGAAGGACAGTCTGACATTCACGGTAAAAGACAGCGGTGGTCAGACACCGGCCAGCGGTATCATCACGGAAAGCGCCATCACGGAGAGCAGCACAGCGGGTACCTACACGGCTACCCTGAAGGGGACCACGGCGGGTCAATATACCGTGGTGCCGGAGTACAACGGTACCGCGATAGGCAGTCTGAGTGCAACGGTGACGCTGACGGCCACCACGCCGGACCAGAGCCAGTCCCTCATCGCGCGGGACAAGGACACCTACGTCTCAGGCGACGACATCACCATCAAGGTGACGCTGAAGGACAGGAACGGCACGGCCCTGACGGGCGATGCGGGCCTGCTGACCACCTCCACGGTGACGGTGCCGAACGCAACGCTTAAAACGGACAGCAGCTGGAAGGACAACAGCGACGGAACCTACACGGCGACGTACACGGCAGGGACGATGAGCACAGACAATCAGGCATCGCTGAAGCTTGCCGGGTGGGACACGCCGCCGAAGTCTGAGAAGTATGCCATTACGCTGAGAGATGAGGCCCCCGCATCCATCAATACGCATGTCAATGCTTACACCTTTACACAGACCAGTGAAGAGGGGACATTCCCGACCACCGGCTTTACCGGGGCGACGTTCACCATCGTGCCGAAGGACAGCAAGAGCGCGACTGACTACACATGGAAATCCGACGCCAGCTGGGTATCAGTGGCCAGTGGAGTGGTGAAGTTCACCGGCACGGGGACGGGCAGTAAAGTGACCATCACCGGCACCCCGACCAGTGGTCAGGGGAAAATCATTAAGTACAGCTTCACGCTTAAGAGTTGGTTCATAAATAATGGGCCCACCACAATGACCTGGCCCGAAGCGAAAACTTACTGCTCATCGCAGCCGGGTTATTCGCTGGCGACGGTGGCACAAATGTCACTTCATACCAATTATACAGCCACAAGGATTCGTGGCACGGGTGCTTTGTGGAATGAATGGGGCAACGTAGCTGGATACGGAGGTGCAGGTTTCAGCAGAAGTGGATACTGGACGGTTGAGCAAAATACAAGCAATCAATACTACTATGTCATAGTCATGGGCATTGGTTCCATACTCAGCAACCTCGAGGAGGCCAAGGGTTGGATAGCATGTCGCAGGGGACTTTAGTTTATCTTTCGTTCACCTGCGGCAGCCTCAAGGTCAGTGTGGTGTAACATCAGGGTCTTTAGCATTTGGTCTTTAACCTTTTTTATTGTGGTTTTTATACTTCCCCGTGGGAACGCGGGCGAGTATAAGGAGAATGAATGATGGATATAAAGGAGAGGCTGGCGCTGAGTTCCCATCCGGGAAAGCTTACGCTTATTCGGACGGGCATGGGCTTAACCGGGGACTGCAGGTTATTCCGGGGCTAGAGTAGACAGATTCGATGCCACCGACACGGAATGGGGAGGATGCACCGTATGACAGCCATCATTAACAAAGCGGGAGGGGCACCGGTGTAATGGACGTACTATTCAGCGTGCCGGCTGACGCAGTGTGAAAATATTCTATCGCGGGATAAGGAAGTGAGAAAGGGACACGGATTTCGGATTATGCTGACGGAGTTTTGTTGTGAGAAGGCGGAGGATGATGTGAGGGCTGTTCAGCAAACAGTGTAACGATGTTCCGTGTACGAGGCAGAGGGCACAGCATCAGAGCTGGCTAGGGCAAAGAGGTGCTAGAAAAATATAAGACACCGGAACCGCTACACGGTAACGCACGCCCTGCAAGGGCGCTAAGTTCAATCCGGAAGCACGTTGGGTGACACACATAACCTATATACGAACCCACGAAGGCTGGCTGTATCTTGCCGTGGTCGTTGATCTGTCCTCGTGCAAAGTTATTGGTTGGTCAATGCAACCCCGAATGATAAAAGATATTGTCCTGCACGCACTTCTGATGGCCGTGTGGCAAAGTAATCTTCAAAAATGCTGGTTCATTCTGATCAGTGTAGCCAGTACACAAGCTATGAATGGTAGCCGTTCATGAAATCTCACTGACTGGAAGGCAGTATGAGCCTGACCTGTCCCCAGTATTAAACACAATGATCAAATAGGAGATGAGCGGAAGATAAATCATGACCACCTGATTTAAGAAGCATATTTAATTAATTTAACATAAGATAGATTACACGCACTAAGGCTGTAATAGCAAAGTTCTAATGTCCGCTTTGGGCTAAAAGTTAAGATGTCCGTCACGTAGACTCACCATCGAGGGATTCTGATGACGGCTCATGCAGCGGAGTTTTTCACTTTGGACGAAGTTAACCGACTCAAAATCATTCAGGATGTTGTCGATCGTCGACTGACCACACAGATGGCCGCGCGTCGCCTGGGTATCTCCGATCGTCAGTGCCGACGACTTCTTTCGCGTTACCGCGAATACGGCCCGATTGGTATGGCTAACCGTCGTCGGGGAAAACTCAGCAATAACCAGCTCCCAGCTGGTTTTGCCCAGTATGCACTCGGCATAATCCGCGAACGCTACACCGACTTTGGGCCAACGCTGGCGTGTGAAAAACTCGCAGAACTTCACGATGTCCATCTGTCCAAAGAAACTGTCCGGTCGCTTATGGTCAAAGCCGGTCTCTGGGTTCCCCGCAAACAACGAGCGCCAAAGATTCAGCAGCCACGCTATCGACGAGCCTGTTGTGGTGAGCTGACCCAGATTGATGGCTGTGACCATCACTGGTTCGAGAACCGAGCGTCCGCCTGTACTGCGCTGGTCTACGTTGACGATGCAACAAGCCAGTTGATGCAGCTTCGCTTTGTAAAATCGGAATCGACGTTTACCTATTTTGAAGCTACACGAGGCTATCTGGAAAAGCATGGTAAACCACTGGCGTTGTACAGCGACAAAGCCAGCGTTTTCAGAATCAACAATAAAAACGCAACCGGTGGCGATGGCTATACCCAGTTTGGACGTGCGATGCATGAGCTGAATATCCAGACCATCTGCGCCAACACTAGCTCAGCCAAAGGCCGTGTTGAACGTGCCCATCTTATACTTCAGGATCGCCTGGTAAAAGAATTCCGGCTCAGGGGAATATCTTCAATAGAGGCAGCCAATAATTATGCTGATGAGTTTATGTCCGATTACAACCAGCGCTTTGCGAAAGCTCCCCGGCATGACTTTGATGTGCATCGGCCACTTGAAAATGATGATGATTTGGCCGCATTTTTCACATGGCGGGAACCGCGCCGAGTTTCAAAATCTCTGACGGTACAGTATGATAAAGTGCTCTATCTGATTGAAGATAATGAATTAAGCCGAAGGGCTATCGGCAAATATATTGATGTCTGGCACTACCCGGATGGACGGAAAGAACTCCGGCTAAACGGGGACGTTCTTCCCTACTCCACCTACGATCGTCTTCAGGAAATCGACCAGGGCGCTATCGTGGACAACAAGCGCCTCGGGCGCACACTCGAATTTATCAAACTGGTTCAGGACAAACGCGACAATAACCGGTCACAGGCCCTACCTGCCGGTGATGGCCCCTCGCGGCGGAAAAGCAAACCTACTGAGAAGAAATCCCAACGCTCACTTAACGGCGACGATATGCTTGATGCGTTGAAGACATTGCAGTCACGTTCTGGAGACATTTTTGGTAAAAGGAAATAACTTCAATGATATGATATACAATGGAAAGTCTAGGGAAACCGGGGTAAAGTTCGGGTGTCACTGAACCCCGAACCGCTTCGCGGTCAGAATTTCGTCACCATATAACATTGTTGAGGACTTTAAATTGGCAATTTTTGAACTTTTTTCCAAAAGACAAAAAAAATTAAGAGGAGAAGTTCCTGACATATATCAATATACGAAAATTTCAAATTCTTTCCGTGTTCAGGTTATCCATATTGTACGGGATACCATCGGTGAAGATGTTGGGTATGGTGAAGGTAGCGGACTATATAAATTAATTCACCAAACCTTATGTAAGGAATACGGTGTTTTTTCATTGAAGGAACGCGCCCGAAATAATTTCGAGGCCATTTATGAATCGTTTCTTAATGAGAATAATTATGAGAATTGTCTGGATGTAATCGAGATTTCTTTTAAATTAATTGATGGCTATGTGCGGAATAATGAATGGAAATTCAGAGGGAATAAGCAACAACCGGAAGATGCCATTGATGAGTTAAATATAAGATTCAAAGAGTCGGGCCTAGGGTATCAGTTTGAATCTGGAGAATTGATAAGAGTTGACTCGCAGTTTTTGCATTCAGAGGCAGTAAAGCCAACGCTACAACTGCTTGGTAAACAAAGTGATTACATTGGCTCGAATGATGAATTTTTGTCCGCTCATGAGCACTACAGACATCAGCGATATAAAGAATGTTTAAATGATTGCCTAAAATCCTTTGAAAGTTTAATGAAGGCCATACACAGGAGGAATAAGTGGCAATTTAATGATACGGACACTGCCAAAAAGTTAATTAATAGCTGCCTGAGTAATAACTTAGTACCGGAGTATCTTCAAAACCAGTTTTCCTCCATTCGCATTCTCCTTGAAAGCGGCATTCCTACGATAAGAAATAAAGAAGGTGGGCATGGACAAGGTTCTGAAGTGACAACAGTGCCTGAATATTTAGCTAGCTACACACTACATTTAACTGCTACTAATCTTTTATTCCTGGCTAAGTGTGAAGAGAACTACAACAAGTAATAATTAGTGGTTCACGCAATGACGTTATGCTAAAGAGGCCGCTGCGGAAGAAATTTTCGCAGCGGCCATTTTCAACAAATGGACATTTCAACTTTGCCCCACCCTGGACATCTGAACTTAGCTTTGACAAAGGCTGTAGCTGCAATATTCTGATGTCACTTTTACCCATTTAGTGGTTAGGGGAAATTCCTCCCTGTGCAGGCTGCAATGGCGTTCTGGTGCCGCCTCAGTACCTCTGGCCCTTTCATGCGGTTATACTTTTAAAAAAAACAGGAGGCTGGCGTGAAACTGAAAGTGCAGGATCTGAAACTGTTTAACCAAGTCTTTGAGAGCGAACCAGGCTGGATACTCGATTTTTCCAACCGTAGGCTGTCGGCTTTTTTTGATGAAGAGCTGAACATTAATATTGATGATGAACGCTATCAGACGGAGGGAAAGTCAAAAGCCAGACGGGTCAGATGCCTGCTGAAACAGGTGGATAGTGACACCGTCCTGCGGGTGCTGGCCGCCCTCTGGCAGCATAAAACGGAGTCCACCCCAGAGCAGGCAGAGCTGAGTCGTCAGGACTATCATGCCCTTATCTCCCGCCTCGAAAATGCAGACGCCGGTGCGGCCAGAGGTGCCAGGCCCGTCCGACTCTGGCACAGTGTGGACTGGCCTTCACTGATAGCCGAAATGAACGAGATGAAAACCATGCCCCCGCACCCGAGGGGGTTCAGGTTTGAACGCTGGCTGGCGGAGTTGTTCACCGTCTTTCAGCTTTCTCCCCGCGGATCATTCCGTAATACGGGCGAACAGATCGACGGCAGCTTCCGGCTGAATGAGGATTTTTTTCTTTTGGAGGCGAAATGGCACCAGAACCGGACGCCGGCGGCCGATCTGCATATCTTTGAAGGGAAACTCAGTACCAAAGCAGCAGGAACACGGGGAGTGTTCATCAGCTGGATGGGCTTTACGCCCGAAGGTTTGACTGCCTTCGGGAAAGGCAAGCGGGTGATCTGTGTCAGCGGCTACGATCTTTACCATTCCCTCAGCCACGGCATCGCACTGCCCGATCTGCTTGATGCCAAGCTCCGGCACGCGGCGGAAACGGGTGAGCCCTGTGCGAAACTTGACCGTCTTTTTGCCCTTAAAGACAGGATGCAGGCGAGCTGAAACCGCCTGCCGCCCGGCGTCAGACATTATCCATACAGAGCCGGACTAACGTCGCGCGGTCTGCCATCCTGCCTCCGGCGCCCTCCTGGTGCGTGACCGCGTTCTCAGCATCTGAAGTGCGGGAGCGCCAGAGGTGCGAGAATGGTCTTTCCTGAGACCAGCAGGGCTCAGGAGGAAAACCTTTCACCGGGAGAGGAAATAACGGCAAATCAGACGGGCTGGCACAACTGCCCCGGGGGAGTGCCATATCAGCAAATAATACTCATAATTATTGCTTTGTCTGCAATAATCCATAAATCACAACAATCCGATTATTTTTGTGCTCATCCTGCAATAATCCATTTCTCCTTATCCTGAGATCCGAAAACCGGCAGAGTCGGAAATTTTGCGGGCGGGCGGCTTTTACGTTTAAATATCGCTACTTTTATTTGCGTCCTGATACTCGGAGATATTCATGACCAGGCCGATAGAGACTCGTTCTGAGTTTGAGAAGAAGGTGAATGCCGGAGAGGTTATTCTGGAGCCGCCTCGCCAGCCTGGCAGAGATGCCGCCACTGGTCGTTTCGTTTCAAATAAGCGCCTGCCCGGGATGCTTCCGACGTTTCTGATACGCCAGCAGATGAATATCACGTTCTATAACGATATTGATGTGGAGGCCTTTAAGCGGGAAGTGCGTGAACAGGTCAGCCGGATACAGGACGATATCAGAGAGGATCGGTTCAGTGAAGCAGGGATCAGCTATCAGCAGTTTATCGACCAGTATGATGACTGTTTCGCCATGCCTTCCCCGGAGGGGTTTGAGGTGGTTAGACGGCGCGGTATCGATCTCTATGCCACTCTGGAACGCCAGGGAACGAATCTGACTGAGGAACTACATTTACAAAACAACCCCGACGCAGAATCTCTGCGGCGTTTTAGTGGTATCACAGATGCCCATATCAATCTGTTTTTTTATATGCTCGAACTGAATCTGGCGCTCTGTAACAAGATAGACATCGTTCAGGGGCAGTTACTCAAAAAACTGGCCCAGCTTGAAAATCGCCTGACCGCTTTGTTGAAAATCTACATCTATGGCGACAGGAAGGGAAACATCGGGTATGACGACATACCGGCGAGCAAGACACTGTATGGCTGGATTCTACTGGAGCAGAATAACTTGCGTGTCGCTATGGAAATTTACGACACCGATCCGGTTCTGCGGACCCACGAAGGGTTTGCTGAACTACATGAAGAGGTATTTGATGTCTATAAAACAACATGGGAACACATACCGATTTCGTCAATTAAGCGTGAACAATTCAACGATCGCGGTCTGACGAATCTCCGTGTGGAGATAGCCCAGAAACTGTGTTATTACCTGCAACAAATACAGCAAATCCGCCAGTACATTGATGAACTGACCCACGGCAGTGACGCCGCTGTTCCGGCCGAGGCGACTGTCGATATCCGCTCGCTCCTGAACCCCCAACCACCGGAATAAGCCAGATCGCCCGGTCCACTGGACCGGGTTTCACCCCGCCACCTGGCTTAGGCTGGAAGATACCTGGCCAATTCGCTATCAATATAGTCCCCGAGCCTCCCCGCCACCTCGTCAATATTAATCGTGTTGTTCTCCTCAGGCGTGCCGTTCGAGTACAGGTGGAAGAACGTGTACCCCTCCACAAACCGGAAACCGATCTCCAACTGCTCTTTCACCGTCACCGGCATGCTGTAAGGGCTGGCCACGTTAAAGATCCGCTCAGGTATTTTCGGGAAGGCGAAGGTCAGCCAGCTTTCAATTTTCGGTACTGTTTGCCCTTTGCGGGCAGGATTGAGCGTCACCCGAACCTGCCAGGCACCATACTCATAACCCTCCGGCTGGTATATCTCGACCGTACAGTACGTACCTGTAAGCAACGTCGAGTTAACTACAGCCACGGCCTGATGAAGGCCCATCTCGGTCATGCGGGATTCGGCCCTCTCCAGCGCGGCGTTAAAGACTTTCTCTTTTTTCAGCAACAGGGTTTTTCCATAGCTGTTCGGAACATCTTCCAGAACGCTGTGGCAGAGGATCAGTGCCAGGTAGGCCTCGCCAAGCGAAGACTGCACGTAGTGCTGAAGATGTTCGCCGGCGCGTCCGGTGGTGTCGTACAGACGCATGTCACTCTTGATCATACCGATATCAATGGCCAGTGCCTGACAGTGTTGTAGGCGGGCCTCTTCGGTCAGCCTGTCCTCGTTCATCAACAGGACGACCTGCGCGAGCCGGGGCCGGGCAGCCTGCAGACTTTCCAGGGTATTCTTCAGTGACTCTTCCGGCCGGTAGACGCGGGTTTCGACGGTAAACGGCAGGCTGTCGTTCTGGTCGATATACTGATAGAACGCGGTCATGGCCTGGGTAGCTGAATACCCCAGTTGTTGTAATTTCGTATCGACGCGTTCTTTCAGCGCCGCATCCAGGCGGACGTTAATCATGGCTAAAGGCATGGTTATTTTCCTTAGATGGATATTTATGTAAAGCATTATTGCTTTACTGTTTCGTGTAGCATATATGCTTTACATATTATGTAAAGCACTTTTGCTTTACTCTATTTTTGCCAGTGGTGCATTTATTCGTAGTGATTGCACTCTTTCCGGCATTAATGCACTGGGCTTCACAGTGATGTTAATTTATTGCTACTCATGCAACAGTCTGTCATTTCTCTCCCGCAGATCCGATTTCTGGTAGTTCCGGATCTGCCTGACCCCCTCCGGCGCGCAGCGGCGCAGAAACACAACATGCGCCCCTCAGTCAGCTGCATTTTCTTCTATATGTTGTGTTACCCCCCTGCCGCGTGACCGCCCACTCACTACCAGAAATCGCCGTTGCGGGGCCCGATCTGCCGTGCCACACTTCCGGAAAGTCTTCTATAGGAAGAAAGTCGGATCAGGGGAAAACAGGCATCCGGTAATTTACTGGCGGTGTTATATGGCTGCTTATTATCAGGTGAGTGATTTTTACGGCACGGAAATACAAGGGCGATCAGCATCCCGGAAATGATGGGGAGTTGATTTCTGGGCGCGTTTTTTTCATGGGATTGTTTTTGATGGTCGGTAAGCAAAGAGTTGATATGACCCAAATGTACAGAGCGCTGACGGAACTTGGGCACAGACGTATCTGGTTGCGAATAATCAACTCAGGTGTTCTGTTCATGGTTACTTTTGATAGCAGACCTCTTGCTCGTTTAGATCGCGGCTTAGGTTCATGGGGTTTACTGAAATATGCTGACCTGGTAGATGACTACCCTGTTGGGCGTGTTCCTGCGGGAGGCGAATTAACAGAACTGCATGAAAAGGATGATGGTGAGCTACTTTTCAATTTGACGATACGTGAAGATGATGTTGATAGACTGCGTTCATACCTGGCGACGCTTGATGGTTGATATTGTCAGCCGCATACCATAAATACCTGCTGGCGGGATTTCTCAATAACCAGGGAACCAACTTGGCTGATTGATTTCCTGGCATAGAAAGCGTGAATACTGTGACAGAAAGTATCACTTTAAATTTTAGTATTGAGGCATATTTTATTTGCAGAAAGCCGGAGAAGGATGATGTCTGGAGAGTTAACTGACTGGGGGCCACTGATGCCTTCACTTATTGGCGGCGGAATGGCCATCGCCGGTGGTCTGATGACTCAGTGGGTCATTGCCCGAAAAGAACACCGAAAGCATGAGCGAGAGCAAGCTTCGGCCCGCGCCTATATTGGTGCGGAGTTAATCACTGCTCTGGAAGAGCTGGCGCATAGGTGCACTAAGGCTGCCGATGAGGCTCAAGGGGCATGTGAAACACTTGAAGGAGCTGGGCCCGGGCATGGTGACCATCCATATTGTATGGTTTATCCCTTCGAGCTAAATATGATCCGAGGAGACTGGTCCGTACTTCCCGGCCAGTTGACCCTTCAAATCAGACAACTTTCACGGAAAGTAACTGAAAATGAACAGCTTCGCCTTACACACAGAGCTCTTGGATTCAAGAAGCTGGCGATTGAAGCTGAAGGATATATCACTCTCATCAGAACATGCTGCGATCTGTTACCTTCGGTACCGTACCCGCATGATAGCAGGCTAAAACAGACCGCATGGAACATTCTGATGCAACTGCGTTTTAGCAGATTTATGCCGACACCACAGGATCTTATCCAGACCATAATTTTGGTACTTCTTTGTTTCGGAGCTATACAATGGTGGGCCTCACCGAATATCAAAAGTGATCTTGAGAAGGGACATATATGGTCTGCTTGTGATGTCTCACGAATGGAGGCTGTTGATATGTTTAACCGTCAGCAACTTGTACTGATGTGTGATGGAAGCCCTGAAGTCGTTCTTTACAAGGAATATAAACATGCTGTCGAAAAATGGAGCAATTTTCAGAACTCCATTCGCCCGTCAGCATTGTCTGCACCACAAAAATCTACAGGTCCTGCCCAATGATTGAACCCAGCACGCACCGTTCGGGCATACCGATAATCTCTCGTCTGGAGTTATCCGGGCAGGTTCAGTCGTCCCTTCCCGTGACAATTGATTATCCCAGTGCACTGGGGTTACGCCAGATGGCTATTTTGCAGGATGACTTACCGAAATACCTGCTGGCGCCGGAAGTCAGTGCCCTGCTCCATTATGTGCCAGATCTTCACCGTAAGATGCTGCTGGCAACCCTCTGGAATACCGGCGCGCGCATTAACGAAGCGCTGGCACTGACAAGGGGGGATTTTTCCCTGGTGCCGCCCTACCCGTTCGTACAACTGGCCACACTCAAACAACGGACTGAAAAAGCCGCCAGAACAGCCGGCCGTGCGCCCGCCGGCAGTCAGCCTCACCGGCTGGTACCGCTTTCTGATGTTAACTATGTCAGTCAGCTGGAGATGATGGTGGCGACGCTGAAAATTCCGCTGGAGCGACGCAACAAACGAAGCGGCCGAACGGAGAAGGCGCGTATCTGGGAGATCACAGACAGGACCGTCCGCACCTGGCTCATTGAAGCGGTGGAGGCAGCGGCCGCCGATGGCGTCACGTTCTCTGTGCCGGTGACGCCCCATACGTTCCGCCACTCCTACGCGATGCACATGTTGTACGCCGGCATTCCGCTGAAGGTGCTGCAGGCGCTGATGGGCCACAAGTCGCTGAGCTCGACGGAGGTCTACACGAAGGTGTTTGCCCTCGATGTCGCCGCGCGCCACCGCGTCCAGTTCCAGATGCCGGAGGCCGACGCCGTGAACATGCTGAAAAACCTGAAGGGATAAGCCGGGCACGTCAGGGAAAATAATGACGAACTACTCTCTCCGGACCGTGGACATTTTTTCCGATAGTGCCAGAACGTCCAGGCCAGTGAGGGTTTTCAACAGTTCTTCAGCCCCGGGAATGACCGCGTAAGTACTATATGTTGTAGCGGTCGCAGCTGGCCGGGACACCAGATGTTGATTATCCACAGAAGCTGTGGGTAAAAACGGGATAACTGGACAGAATAACCTGAATGTTCAGGGTGGCGTGGGAATTAAAAGTCAGGAAGGTTACAGTGGCGGGAGAACGTCCCAAAACCCTCCGCCGGAGAGTTACCATTTACTCCTGGCCAGTGTACCAGACCAGGAGTAAAAACGTCCTTGAGCATAATCAAATAAATTGATGCTATCATAGAGAAAAAGCACGATGAAAAACTGAAATAACTAAATATCAGCGTTCAAGTGTTATTGAATAGCTAAACAGGTTGTTTTTGTAAAAAAAATATCGTTGAATTTTTTTGATGGTATGCGGATCTGGGTTGCGCTACGTGAATTCTGTAGTTTATGGAGGGGATTTACCCGAGAAAATTCACGAAAACGCGCCTGAATAACACTCCATATTTGAGATATATCTCTGGTATTCCTAGCCTTCAAGCGGTGGCAGCTGAAGCGGACGTGCGATAATCGAGAATACTAACTTTCCATTATTTTCTTCTTTCATGGAGACTTTCAGAGGCGTCAGTGTATTGATTTTCTCCATTGCTGGAAGCAAGAACGTTCGTTTCATCTCGGCGAAGTTAGCGCGTTGAGAATCAGGAAGTTCGTACCGATCTGCAAGCCAGCTAGCCGAAGTTACCCAGATACCTGTTGAACGATACTGGCATAGGCTTTCATAAAGCCGAATAACTCTTACTGAATTTATTCGCCCACAGTCAAGCAGTGTATAGGTGGTAAATTGGCTGGTTAGCCCGGTAAGGTATGGCATTACCTTCGGGTTGATCTCGATATTCCACTGCCCCCTCCCTCTTTTAAGCCCCGCCTCGGCCAGCCATGGGCGTCTTACTTCCTCATATTCGCCTTCTGATGGGAAAAAGGTTACCTGACGGTTTCCAAGTTCATCAATGCCTTTGCGAACATCTGTACTCGCTGTCGCCTGGCTAACTTTAAAGTAGCGCTGATAATCAGCAACCCGAACTGTAAAAAGACCAGGATGTTCCTGTTGATAATAGGTTTGCATCAGGCATAACCATAGAACTCGTTTGGCTTGAAGTGGAAGGTAATAAGCAGCCTCTGTCAGCTCGTTTGATTGAGATATTTTCAGAGAGCTATGCGGTTTTGTCTCTGCCAATACTGTCATTTTCAGGGGTCCATCACAGTTGTGGGAGATTTTATCTTATCCCATAGTGGCAGATCCTGTTCCGTCGTCAAGGAATTCATTAGGTCTTTCCCACAAAACTGTGAAGGCAGAATTTACTTTATCTATTTCCCATATGTACTTTAGCTATTCCCCATACCTACTTATGGTGTTACCCACCATAACCTTGTGCGTTTCCCACACGAACCAAGGCTATTTCCCACATGAGATGCTTCACAGGTCGCACTGTGTCTAGCTTTCCCGGCACCTAAAAAGTCTTAAAAAGATAAAAAAAGAAAAAAATCATTAAAAAAAAACAGTGGATAACTGGATATCTATGGGAAACACCATAAGTACAGTATCAATCTGCAGCTGTGGGAAACACCATAAGTACAGTATCAATCTGCAACTGTGGGAAACACCACAAGTACCGGGGCAATCTGCACTTTGTGGGAAATACCGCAAGTACAGCACTACTCTGCACCCCCTGGAAAACACCGAAAGTACGGCATTATTTTGTACACTATGGGAAATACAACAAGCACGGCATCAACCGGAATGCATTAGAAGCAAAAGTTCAACGCCGTAATCATGGGAAATAGCCAAAGTTTTCTTCTCAATTAATTTTGAGTGACCATGCGATATTTAAGTGCAGTTATCTTGCGCTTCCTCGCTTTGACAGACTTCGCTAGTCAAAGACTGCGGCGAGCACCGTATGTATCCGATCCCCTCTTGATTTAATCGATAATTTAGATAAAAAATAATCAACTTTGCGCTTTTTTGATTGCTTTGCAATAAAACCCAAGATTTAATAAAATAATGCAAAGTTAAAGAGAAAGGAACGCGTTATGGGTTTAATGGATACTCTGGAGCAGTGTATTTTCGCAGGTCATGAGATGACAAAAGCAATTGCGATTGCACAGTTTAATGATGACAGTCCTGAAGCACGCAAAATCACACGTCGCTGGCGAATCGGAGAGGCAGCCGATCTTGTTGGCGTCTCCTCCCAGGCAATTCGTGATGCTGAAAAAGCGGGGCGCCTACCACATCCAGATATGGAAACTCGCGGACGGGTGGAACAACGTGTTGGGTATACCATTCAACAAATTAACCATATGCGTGATGTATTCAATACTCGCCTTCGCAGGCCAGACAGCGTTTTTCCTCCTGTAATTGGCGTCGCGGCGCATAAAGGCGGGGTATACAAAACATCAGTTTCTGTTCACCTTGCACAGGACATGGCACTCAAAGGTCTCAGGGTACTTCTGGTCGAAGGCAATGATCCTCAAGGTACGGCGTCCATGTATCATGGCTGGGTGCCTGATTTGCATATCCATGCTGAAGATACATTACTGCCCTTCTATCTGGGAGAACGTGACGATGCAAGTTACGCGATAAAACCAACCTGCTGGCCTGGTCTGGATATTATTCCCTCTTGCCTTGCGCTTCATCGCATTGAAACTGAGCTCATGGCTAGTTTTGACGAGGGTAAGTTACCAACAGATCCTCATATGATGCTAAGGCTGGCTATAGAAACAGTTGCGCAGGATTATGACGTGATCGTTATTGATAGCGCCCCAAACCTTGGTATTGGAACAATAAATGTAGTGTGTGCGGCAGATGTTTTGGTTGTGCCGACCCCTGCAGAATTGTTTGATTATACTTCTGCCCTCCAGTTTTTTGACATGCTTCGTGATTTGCTGAAAAACGTTGACCTTAAAGGTTTCGAGCCTGACGTGCGTATTTTGTTGACGAAATACAGCAATAATAATGGATCTCAGTCACCGTGGATGGAAGAGCAAATCAGAGATGCCTGGGGAAGCATGGTGTTAAAAAATGTTGTCAGAGAAACAGATGAAGTAGGTAAAGGGCAGATTCGTATGCGTACTGTTTTTGAACAGGCAATTGATCAACGCTCATCGACAGGGGCGTGGCGAAATGCTCTTGCAATCTGGGAACCTGTTTGTTCTGAAATATTTGATCGTTTGATTAAGCCTCGTTGGGAGATTCGTTAATGAAACGCGCCCCCATTATTCCTAAAACTGTAAATACTACAGCACCTGAACCATCATCGAATTCAACCATACCTGCAGCGCCAGTGGTCGACTCGCTTATTGCGCGTGTCAGTGCAATGAAGAGCAATACAATAACACTCCCAGTTTGTGGACGTGATGTAAAATTCACGCTCGAAACAATTCCCGGGGAATCTGTTGCACTTAAAACCAAAGTCTGGGTGAATAACGAGCGTGATCAGGATTTACTGACTGAAGAAACTCTTGATGATTTAATCCCTTCGTTTCTGGTTTCTGGACAACAGAATCCAGGTTTTGGGCGTAAGGCATCTGATATTATAGAGATCGCTGATGGTAGCCGTCGCCGCATGACGGCCATTCTGACTTCATGCGACTATCGTGTGTTAGTTGGTGTTCTTGATGATGAGCAAATGGATGCTTTATGTAAGTTAGGTAATGATTACCGACCGACGAGCGCTTATGAACGTGGATGTCGTTATATTAGAAGGCTTAATACAGAGTTTGATGGAAAAATCTCATCTTTGGCCTATGCCGAGAACATTTCTCGTAAGATTGTGACCAGATGTATAAATACAGCAAAATTACCCAGAGATATTGTGGCTCTTTTCTCACATCCCGGAGAGTTATCAGCTCGTGCAGGTGATGTTCTGGCGAGGGTGTATATTTCCCGCGAAAAGCATGTACTCGAGCAAGCAAATCTGCTGGCGGCCCGCAAAATAGGTGGAGAGATTCTGTCCACAGAAGAAATTTTGAAGACGCTAAATTTGCAAGAAAGAAATACCAGGGCTGTTACACGGAGACAGTTCTCCCCAGGCGTTGTAGCTCATTACAAAGAAAATCAGGTGCTTTTCAAGTTGGATAAAAATAAATTACCAGCAGATATTATAGATAAGATCGAAGAGATACTTTCTAAACATGCTTCTTCAGTTCAGTAATGTTTTTTATATCATTTCTATTCTAAGTTGGGACCACGGTCCCAACACCTGAACTGGGACCACGGTCCCAACACCTGAACTGGGACCACGGTCCCAACACCTGAACTGGGACCACGGTCCCAACACCTGAACTGGGACCACGGTCCCAACTACACGAAGTGAAAAAGGGAATAAATAGTAATTATTATGTAGAGTGCTCACATTTATATGAGAAGTGTTCGTGCCTGCTTGCACCTGTTTAATGATGTAACATACTGATAAAAAACATTTCGCATGGCTATAAGAATCATCTATCTTGCCCAGTCACAGCACTGAAGTTCCTTAAATAACGTAGTAGTGCCCTATAGGTTCAGGATTTAAGGGAGTATCACTTGTTGAGTCATCTCCCTGCCACACCAGATAAGCTTCGCGAGTTCTGAACTGTGTAAACCAACCACACATAGCGACTTTCTTAAGTCTTTGTACAAGCATGGCGGGAGGCTTTGCCGTGCCTTCAAGTTAGCCCGTCAGCCTCGTTCAAAAGGGTTCGCAAGCCGCCATACTGAGCCGTTCTCACCCTGAACGTTGCATTCAGCCCGTTCAGGGCTGAGCTGTGGCTTCCGTTGACTCCCTTTTTTCCTCCGCTGTTCGCCAGGCTTTAGTGGCGGCACGGCGCAACCGGCGCCGCATTTTGCAGAGGAGTAAGGTTATGTCACGTTTTACTCATGGAGATTGTGTGCAGGTCATGTCCCGTTTTCCCGCGCGGGCGATCGATTTTATTCTCACCGATCCGCCGTACCTAGTTGGCTACAAAGACCGGACTGGCCGCACGTTTGCCGGTGATAACAGCAGCGAATGGCTCCAGCCCGCCTGCAACGAGATGTCTCGCGTCCTGAAAAACAACAGCCTGATTGTGAGTTTTTACGCTTGGAATCGCGCCGATATCTTTATCAGCGCCTGGAAAGCTGCCGGGTTTCGCATTGTTGGCCACCTTGTATTTGCCAAAGCCTATGCCTCCAAATCAACGTTCGTCGGGTACTCCCGCGAAAGCGCTTTTCTGCTGGCAAAAGGGTGCCTGCAGACGCCGGCTAATCCCGTCCCGGATGTGATCCCCTGGAAACACACCGAGAATCGCCATCACCCGACAAAAAAGCGGTCTCAAGCCTTTATCCGTTGATTGAGTCCTTTGTTCGCCTACGTCGTCACCACGCCTCACCCATTCCGCTTGCAGGTGAGCGTGTCCCATAGCTCCCTGACGGGGAATGCGCCATCCGGCGAAGAAGGTAAAGCCTGGCTGGCACTGATGGCAGAAAAATCGCGTCTTGCGGCGCTGCTGCCGGAAGGTTGGGAGGATGACTTCATTACCTTCTTTGCACTCGATGGCGACGTGCTGATGTCCCTGATGGCCTTCTGCACGGCCTGTTCGGTGGACGGGGTACAAACGCGCAATATGGGGCACACCTCCCGCAGCGACCTCGACACGCTGGAAACGGCAATCGGCTTCCATATGCGCGACTGGTGGCAACCAACAAAAGCCAATTTCTTAGATGACCTGAAGCATGCGCAAATCGTGGAGGCTCTTAACGAAGCTGGACATTCAGGGGCGACACTGGATGCCGCGAAAATGAAGCGAGGGGATGCAGCGGAACACGCTGAGTTCTGGATGAAAGAGGACCGCTGGGTTCCGGCATGGATGACGGCTCCCATCAAACCAGGCAGTGAAACGGTTGTCACGGCGGAGCCTGATGCCGAAGTGACTGAAACCCCGACTGAAACGCAAACCCCGGCGCAAGCTGCCTGATAACGGACACGCCGCCCGAAAGGGCGGCGGTAAGGAGATCCCCATGATGACGCATACCCCTGAAACCCTGAAAACCATGCTGCCGTCCGAGTTTGAAGATATCCGCGCCTCTGCCGAGGCGCACCGCCATGTGCTGACCAGCGCCGCGATGCATGTTGAGATGGACGACTCTCCCGACGAAGAATGATCGCTTATGACACGAAAGCCCCTGACGGGGCTTTCGCTTTGAAACAGGTTTACTATCCCCAAATTGGGGGTATAATATCCCCAAGTAAGGGATAGAGGCGAGCCGATGGAAGCGCTGTTTATAGAATTACCTCCGTTTGAGAGACACCGCGCGGAATATCTTAGTGATGATGAATACCGGAGTTTTCAACAGATGCTCCTGGCGCAGCCTGATTGTGGGGATGTGATCCCCCATTCCGGTGGATTAAGGAAAGTCAGGTTCGCGGACTCGCGCCGCCAGAAGGGGAAGCGGGGAGGCATACGGGTGATTTATTACTGGTATATTGAAAAGTCACAATTTCTGCTTTTCACGCTGTACGACAAGAATCAGCTCGATGACCTGACTCCGCAACAATTGAGTATTCTGCGCCAGCTCCTTGAGCAGGCCAAAATGAGGGTTAGATGATGAAAAAACGCGATATCTTTGAAGAACTCAAGGAAGGGATTCAGGCATGGGGCGACTATAACGCCGGAAAAATTACGCTGAAAACCCACCGTGTCAGCGTTGAATCGCCGGTGATCACCCCGGAGCATTTGGTTACCGTTCGTGAAAAACTGAATCTTTCTCAGGCTGTGTTCGCACAATACCTTCATGCTGGGTTGAAAACTTACCAGAACTGGGAGCAGGGACTGGCGCGGCCTAATAAACAGGCTGTCCTGTTGATCCGCATGATTGAAAAAAGCCCGCAGACGCTGAAACAACTTGCTTCCTTGTGAGTAGGGGGCAGGGAGGTTTCCTGGCCTCTTAGCCTCTGAGGCAAAGGGCCACAAATCAACGAGAAGATGGCGCCTGCGGCGCCATTATCCGTTCTGGCCACCTGCAGCTGGTTGAGCAGAGTGTGCCTCTCTCCATTTCAATCAAAACAAAGACAAAACAGCTGGCCACATTCGGCTCCCCGTCCGCTCCGGCCGGGTCGTCGAGCCCTGCTGCGGCAAGGCCGCTGCGGAGCAGCAGCCTGCCTCCGCCGAATCCCGCAAAAGCGCGGGTTTCGGGCTATCGCTAGGGTCTGATGGCTGAGGTCAAGGTCAGCATCTGGCGATGCCGTAGCTGTAAGGACGCCCCGGCGTTCCGCCGTGTCGGGTGTGCACACGACGTTGCCAGTGTGGAGGTTACGTTCTGGTAGATTCAGGCGCGGAGGGCTGGTCGTAGCACAGTCGACTCGCTTATCAAAGGGCCGCGTTGTTGCCTGCGAAGGCTCCCTTTGTTCGCTCATTGCCGGTGCTACTTTGTCCTTCGCTGAGGATGAATCGACCGAAACATGAGGGTAGGGCTAAAAACACATATCCCTTCGGACTGATGGGTTTGTTCGTAATCTTCACTCGAGCAATCCTTTCGATGTTGTCTGCACCGACAACCTGATTCAGCGTATGGAAAAGCAAGCTAATGCTGGTTGCGGCCAGCATTATGAAATCTATGACTCACGTTTGTTAGGGCTGGCGCTGGATTACATGTGTAATTTCCCCCTGAAAGACCGTCCGGTATTCATGGGCGCCGCATCCTCACGCGCGATAACTCTGACCTTAGCTGAAGAGAAAAAGGCTAAAGAAACGTGCGAAGAACTGATAGCGCTGATTCGGGCAGAAGATTGATTTGTATGCGCGGCCTGAACATTCGCATGCAGTTTGTAAAAGCAAAAGTGATGCGGGTTATTGACAGCGATAAAGCAGAACGTGAAACGGCAGACGTGCTGGTGAGTGCCTTTTCTCTGTTTTCCTGGACTGCGGTGTCACGATTCACACGCCTCCCTTCATGTTTGCCTATGAACCGGCACTACTGGCAGCCCGGGAGGATTGATTCCACTCGCATGAAACCTGAAAGGCGGAGGGAGTGACGAACACCATTCTGGTGCTGCCGAAACGAAATCATACTGGCAATCTGTTTCTCATCGAGAAACAGATTGCCATGGTGTTTCTCAATGGGAAACAGGAGGCTGATGTGATAAAAAGCTGGAAGAATAAAGGGTTGCAGAAGCTCTTTGAAAAAGGGGATGCCAGCGGTGTCCAGGATCAGGATGCCGAACGCATAAAGCTCCGGTTACTGGTTATTGATGAAGCAACGTCCACGGACGAGTTTCGTTATTATCCTGGCTTTCGTTGCCATCCCCTGAAAGGAGACAGAAAAAATCTGTATTCCATCATCGTCAGGGAAAACTGGCGCATTACATTCGAATTTACCGACGGGGATGCTTATATCCTCAACCTGGAGAACTACCACTCATGGCTATGTTTAATCCCCCGCATCCAGGCGGCCTCATCACTGAGTATCTGAAAGATAACAATGTCAGCCTGCGGATGCTGGCAAAAGAATTAGGTGTTTCTGCGGCAGCGCTCTCTAAAGTGGCCGCCGGAAAAACGTCTGTCAGCCCGGAAATGGCTGTTCGTCTTGAAGCGGGGCTGGGTATCGCTGCCAGACTCTGGTTGTCGATGCAGTCAGCCTGTGATCTGCATAAGGCGCGTGAAACGACGGATGTCTCCGGGGTGACTCTGCACCCTGGCATCCGTGAAGATGCGACTCCCTCTTTTACTGAGAAGCTCTGAGGACAATCGGCAGTGCTGCCCCGGGGGCGTGGTCGGCAAACGGCCAAATCAAACGAGATAATGGCCCCCTTCGGCTCCCTGTCCGTTCCGGCGGGTCGTCGAGCCCTACTGCGGCAAGAGTGCAGCGGAGCAGCAGCCAGCCTCCGCCGAACCCCGCAAAAGCGCGGGGTTTGGACTATTGCTAGGGTCTGATGGCTGAGGTCAAGGGTAAGGGCAGCAACTGGCCGTGAGCCAGCAGCATCGCCGCGCCGACGATGCCGCCGCTCAAGAATCTACCGAAAGATGGGAAGCTGCTGCCCCAGAGCATAAAGCAGCAAAGGTGCTGGCTTTATACGGCTCCGACGCCTGAACAGAAAAGGGATTTGTTTGCATGGGTTTTTCGTGCTGCTGGAGGTCAACCGCAGCCGTGGTTGTTCAACACCCGCGCATAAGCGGTAGAACTGTTCTTTTTCTATGACGATGGGCCGGATTATTTCTCTGTCTGGTTTTCACAGGAATATCCCGTCGCAGCCGGAATACCACTCGATGGTTATTTCTGTACCAATATTTTATTTATCAATCTGCTGTCAGAAGATAATTAATATGATCACTTTGACAAACCGTTACAGAGCACATGGTTCTATTTGTCAAAATCGACCACTCACCAATGATAAACTGGCTTGCATTGTCCCGAGCGCTTTTTCTACAGGCAAGTATGATTCCCATTCCGACCGTTACACCTATATTCCAACGATCAATATCCTTGACCGTTTGCGGGATGAAGGTTTTTAACACTTTTATGCTAGTCAGTCAAATACGTGGGGTATTGATAAAAATGACTATACCAAGCACTTGTTACGTCTACGCCTTCATGACTAGCTTAATGGAAATGAAGTGACTGAAATAATCCTGCTTAACAGTCATGATAGTTCCAGCAATTACAAAATGATCCCAGGCATGTACTGCCAGATTTGTTCTAATGGCCTTGTCAGCTGGAAGGGTTTTTAAGAAATAGAATTTCCACATGAAGAGGATATTGTCGGGTAGGTCATCGAAGGTGCCTATTAGGTTATGAAAACCTTCGATCCCGTTATCAATAATATATATGATGAAAAGCATCGAGCTAACCGGGCCTAAGCAGCGAATTTAGGTGAACTTGCGCTGGAATATAAATATGAGGGGAGGCTTGCGCCAGTGACTGCCAAACATATACTTCCCCCCGTAGAGGGGAAGATAAAAAATACGATTTATGTACGACGTTTAATCGTGCGCAGGAAAATGTCATTAAAGGTGGGGGGCAGGGAAGAGCGGCGAAAGGGAGGCAAACACGGACAAGAGATGTTACTGGGTTCTGGTTGTAGTCCATGATTTTTTCAACTGGTTTTTCTTCATGCGCTGCGTTTACTGATTGTGCGTAAAGCATATCGTGAGCGACGAGAACTTTAGAAATATTTTTAATGTCGTTAGCATATGCGCGATGTTGTTTTATCAGCTTTGGGCTGGGGCCAGTATTGTACATTCCAACGCTGCCTTAGTTTCTTTCATATTGCTTAGAGTTGTGTGCTTCGATCCATGCGTCTGTGTAAATTCATATGCAGGGATCGGCTAGCAACATTTTCCTGTTGATATTTAAAATATTTAATTCTCTTGTATTGAGAGTTGTTGATCTGCATGTTGCAAATATCATCAGTTTTACTTGTGTTTCTGTCATTGATGGCACTGTTTCTAATTCTCTACTCTTTTATTGAGTGAGCCATCAATAATCGTGGGTAAATTCAACACATTTCAAGTGCTGCCAGGGACTGGCATATCACCGAAAAGCCAGCCATAGCTAACCAATTCATTTTGAGAAGTCCAGTAAAAGTGCATATAATACGATGTTAGCAATCGTGAAAAAAATACGCACTCAGTCAACCTATGCAATTTAATTCGTTACAGACGCGCACAGGCGCTCTGTATGACCATCTTTGAGGCCTTCCAGATATAAAAAATACTAAAACAACCCCTTACTCAGCAAGCAGCTCTTTCTTTCAAACTAACAACACACCCAACGCAAGAATTTATCTTGCTGTTTTTGTGTTTAAAAACAGTTGTATATGTGATTTTTGAGGGTGCGTTTATGATGTATGTCGTGAAAAGGTGTGTTGATTGACACACGTTACAGTGCCTAATTAGATGACATAGAGGTGCCTAATTGTGTGTTAATCCAGCACCATAAACGGCACTGTCGCGTGTTACAATTGTGGTTACTCATATTTATTAATTACTTAATCGTGGATTGATGAAGGTTGGTGCCTGATTGTCACACATAAAAATGATGGATAGTGCTGGATTGACACACATTAAACTGGCTAAATTCCAACAGATTTGAGTGGCTTTGTACGCTATCCATACGTTTTTGTGCTCAATGTTTGTGCATAGTGCTGAATTGACACACATTTGAAAGTATAGGAATAATAAAAATAGGTAGTCTAAGTACTTTTTAAATCTTGATTTATGAGCGTTTGTGAGTTTTGGTTTGAAAAATTTAAGTCAAGATAAGGATTTAATGGACAGTTAAGGAAAATTTTATGGGCTGATGAAATTTTCACTTTAAAGAGAAGATTGAAAGGAAAAAATTATATTATGTCCAGATTGAATATCAGAAAGAGGCAACTCACGGAGTGGTTAAATTTTATTCTGTTGTAGGAGGGTTGGTTGACTTTGGATTCATTGTTAAAGAATATCAGAGTGAGACAAAGAAATTCTATCCGACTGGATTTAATCGAGACTTAATCAGAAGGTTGCAGGAACCCGAGAAGTCACTACCATCATGATAGCAATGCTATCTGATATTTATCTTCAGTTAAGAGAGGAAAGAGGAGAGGGGAGAATTCTGAAGATAAACTGGCAGACATTCTCAATCAAAATGTCATCCTCTATGATGACTGCTGAAGACGAAGTTGAAAATAAACGCGCACTTATGGAAAAAAAGAAATAATATTGTCTTCAGTCTTAGCTGCTATTAAATGAAATGATCGGCTTAGCCACTTCAACTGAATAGCAGGCTGCTCATCAGAACGATGAATTTATATGATGGCCTGCCCAATCCAGTTCGGAATTGTCCTCAATAAGTCAGATAATGTTTTGTCAGCGAAAACGTATTGTCTTAACATGTCTAGGTCTTGTTGTAACGCAACGCCTAATCTCTACGGTTGCTCTTTAAAAACTATAGATATAACCGGAAGCGAATGTGTAAGTGAGGTAGATTGAAGATCTTATTAAATAATACATAATGTGGGTCTTCAGGTTAACGTGCAGCTTGCTTAGCCCATTATTAAACCTATAGCTTTCGTTTGAAAAAAAACTATACATTAACAGAAAATGCAGGGCGATTTATGACAGGCAAATGAGGATTGTATTTTATTTTCTAAAAGATATTCGTGACCTGAATGCGTAATGTCATAACAAGGAATTTGGTGTGTGTTGTAGTTGAGTGGTAGTGTCAGCATGCTTTTCAAAATCAACGACTGCTTCTTTTATAAAGAATCTCGTTGGCAGAAAACATCATCAGGCTGTACTTCTCTGCTGTATATCCGGCAGGGAAGTACTTATGCTTTGTTATTTTTCTATTTTCTGTTTCGTTCAGCAAAGGGTTTTCGGCTACTCCAATCTTTTCATAGATAAATTCATCAAAAAGAATTGCCAGTTCCCGCAGCCGATGGATCTCCCCTGTAAATCTTGATGATATTTTTTTCTGGGCGGAAAGCGTAATGAGGCAACCAGTCGGTTAATCAGTCCATCATTAGTGATATACCTCCTGACCCGGGCGGAGACTAGCAGCTCCATCAACAGGTATTCTGGCAAATATAACTTGTGATAAGTAGGTGCAGCTTATCTCTATGCAGGTGCCATCACCTAATGCCGGTTGCGGCGGGCTATGCGTTTGACCTTTCGCTGCAGACGATCTGTCTGAGCTGAAGCATGCAAAAGATTTTCTTCAAAAATTGGCCTCCGATATCAACTCCGCCAACATGAGTTTGTGTCAGGCAGTGTAGGGCATTATTGGTGTTTTATGGCCTGTCTCTCAGGTTTCAAACCAGAAAATCTGCCAGGATATTGCCGGCGACAGCAACATTTTTTCTGACTGGGCCTCAGCCCTTCAGGGATGTACCGTGGGATGTCAAGGTGACAACGTCACGAAAAGGGCGGGAGATGATAAGAAAGGTCATGTGTTGAAGAACAAGAATCTTATCTGGAATGCACTCGGGCCTAACCATTCGGTTGACGGCATTGCACCTGCCTTTTTGTCTCTCAGCGCTGCTGCTGCAGAGGCGAATGATTTTACCCCTGCCCAGCAGGCCCGTATCGGGGAGATAGCCGCAGATTACCTGGTGGCATAACCGGATGTACTTATTGAGGTGAGTAAAAAACTGCAGGCCCGGCAAAACGAGATGCGCCAGCAGGCTTATGTGGGGTCAGTTTGGATATCTAAAATTATTTTACGTTAAGGTGATTTTTTATACACCTGGTCTGCGATAAGGGGACTTGACCACGTTGACAGGCAGCTATGAGCGAAGAGCCTTCAAATTCAGTTGGAATTAACATTCATTGCTGATTAGTTGCCTTTGTCTCCTTCCCTAAGAGATTCTGAATAATTCTGGTGCAGCATTGCCACCAGAGGCATCAGATGATTTTCCGTCAGCGGTGCCAGTAGCAGAGATTCAGAACCATCAGTGGGATACCAGATAACTTCTTCGATCTCCGCCGCTGGCTGAATATCGCTCGCAGTAAGGACGCTGTGATAAATCTCAGCAATAACGACACGTCCTGGCTCGTTTATCGCATTATCTGTGAAACGCCCAACGTAGCTAAGGTCCTGACCAGTCAGGTTTAGATTCAGCTCTTCTTGCAGCTCTCTCATCAGGGCTACGACGGGGGTTTTCATCTGGTTCCATTTTACCGCCCGGCTGAATAAAGTGCGTCGTGCCACGTTTTCTGACCAACAGACAGCGCCCGTATTCGTCAGTAATAATGGCTGAGGCAATGCAGATATTTTGACTGGTGCTCATGGTTCCCTCTTTACGATAACTGGGTTAATAAAATCACGCGGCGTTGAATCCAAAATGGAGTGAAAAGCAGCTGTGAATGAAGCTGGGCATGAGAAGCCAAGCTGATAAGCGACCTGTTTAACTGGCATTCCGTTCGCGAGAAGATCTAATGACGTAGAAATTCTGGCTCTCTGCTTCCAGGCTCTGTAAGTGAAGCCGGTATCCTTAATAAACAATCGCGAAAATGTACGTTCAGACATGGCCGCGATTACAGCCAAATCGCATCAACGATGCATCCCAGCGTTGATTAATCAGCAACTCTCTGGTCGCACAAAATAATCTCTCATCATGCGGCATTGGAAGCTCTGTAGTTAAAGGTGGAGCCTCGCTCAGGATTTCAAGAAGCAACAGAGCCATTTTTCGTTGACTCGCTTTGTGGTAATTCTCACTGAACAGCCCGGCTATCAACTTTTTCACCAGTGCCGTAGCAGTAATCACATGCACCTGATTACTCTTCGTAAAGTTCGTGCATTCAGCGATGAGGCTGCTACTGAAATAGACTGCCCGTAGGTCTGTTTGTGAAAGCAGGTTGTAGCTATGGATGTGAAGAGGCGGTAGCCATAATGCACGCTGAGGAGGGATGACCCATCGATCACTCTCTGTTTCAACCAGCATAACCCCCCTGGAGGCAAACAGTAACTGCCCCTCAACATGATGATGCGGAGGATCTGCCTCTCCGCGTTGATAACTTATCGCTGTGCTTGACCAGCCTGTTGTTTCATCGTGTCTTGGCGCTTTATCTATACTACCTGGCATTTCAGATTTAGCCCTTGCGATTATGATATCGAAGTTAGAACCACCCGCAGTATAGCCTTAATGGGTAGGTGAGTGATTTATCATTCAAATTATAATAGGTATTACAGGAGCATACTCTAATGCGAGTCCACTTTATCGTACATGAAAGTTTCGAAGCCCCGGGGGCTTATGAAACATGGGCAAGAAATCAAGGCCATGATGTGACGTACTCACTCGTATACGCAGGCGATGAGCTGCCAGCAGACGCGGAAGGCATCGATTTTCTGATCGTTATGGGCGGTCCGCAAGATCCGGGCACTACCCTGGAAGAATGCCCGCACTTTGATTCCAGAGGTGAACAGGCGTTGATTGCTTCTGCAATTCAGACTGATAAGGCCGTGATCGGTATCTGCCTCGGCTCACAGCTAATAGGTGAAGCGCTGGGCGCGCCATTCGCGCACAGCCCCGAAAAAGAAATTGGCAAATTTCTGATCACACTGACGGAAGATGGCTGCAAAGATGAGATGTTCTCCCACTTTGGCAGTACACTGGAAGTCGGACACTGGCATAACGACATGCCGGGCTTGACACCAGAAGCAAAAATCATTGCTTACAGCGTAGGTTGTCCACGACAGATCGTTGCGTATTCAGATCGTGTATTTGGTTTCCAGTGCCATATGGAACTGACGCTGGAAGTAGTTGAACTGCTGATTGCGCATTCTGAAAAAGACCTGAGCCGCGCCGCAGAATACCGTTTCGTTAACACTCCTGAAGCACTCCGGGCGCACGATTACAGCGAAATGAATCAGGTGTTGTTTGGCTTCCTGGATAAGCTGGAAGCTCGTTACAAAGCAACTCAAGAATAACGTCATGCCCGGTGATGCTGACTACCGGATATTGGTTTAAAGTCCGCTCCTGGCACGCAGCGGACTTTACTTACATAGATGATGCGTCAGGCTGCTAGTCACAGAGCGCTAACTATTACGCTATGACTGCAAATAAACACTGTTATTTCAGCTTTTCAGTTTTATGAAGCGCTTGTATCCGGCAAACCTGTGACGCACTGTAGCCCGTAGCATCAGCCGTTTCCTGGATACTCAGTTTCTTTACCTGTCGATAGTACAGGACTTTCTGATGTCGCTCCCGATCGGCCTGTTTACCCCGGTATTTCCCCAGTGTATGTGCCCGTTCAATTCCCTGCTTCTGGCGCTGGCGGCGGCTCAGCCAGTCCTTATGCGACATAGCGGCCATCAGGTCGATGAGCATATTATTGATGGCGGTTATCACGGCGCGGGTGATTGGGTCAGCCTGTGAAGTGTCCTTATCTGACAGTGCCAGCCATGAGGTGGGCACATCCAGGCTGACAATCCGAAGCTCGTGTTGTTCGATCTGCTTTTTCAGCGTCATCCAGTCGTTGTTACTCAAACGGGTCAGGCGGTCTATCTGCTCGACCAGCAAAATATCATTGCGGTGACTGTCCATCAGTAAGCGCCCCAGTTCCGGGCGGTCGAGTTTTGTCCCGCTGATGTTCTCCCGGTAGTAACTGGCTATTATATGTCCCCGTTCCTGAACAAACTGCTCCAGCATCTCTTTTGCCCGATCGGCGAACTGATCTTCCGTCGATGCCCTTAAATAAGCTCTGATGAACATTTTTTTCACCACATTGTCGCATTTAGGTTATTGCATTTAATCTATCGCATATAGGTTATGTCATTCATTGTGTGCCGTCACGTTTTGGTTATGGCGTCAGGGTGTACCCTTATGCGATAACCTCTTTTGTTAAAAATACCGCACGGAATAATTTACAAGGAAAACTATATGGCACGGAGGCAGATTCTTTCTCTGTCGGAAAGAGAATCATTACTGGCATTACCGGACGATGAGTTAACGCTGACACGAATGGCGTATTTTAGTGAGCATGATCTGGCGCTTATCAGTGCTCACCGTAAATCCGCCAGCCGTTTTGGTTTTGCCGTCCTTCTTTGCTATCTGAAAAATGTCGGCTTTGCACCGGATAAAAAAATCCCACCCTCTGATGCGTTGCTGAAGCATATCGCCAGCAGGTTAAAACTTACCGGGGATCTCTGGCCTGCTTACCTTTCCGGCAGGGAAACCACGCGACGCGAACATTTAACCGAACTGTACCGCTATCTTGGCGTAAAAGCGTTCACCGGCAAAATACAGCAGAACTGTATTACACACCTGCTGCCGATGGCGACACGCACCGATAAAGGTATTCTCCTGGCTGAAGAGTTACTAATCTATCTCCGGCAGAACAACGTGATAATCCCCGCGATTGATGTCGTGGAGCGTACCTGTGCTGAGGCCATGGCAGGCGGCGATAAAATCGTGTTTCAGACCCTGAATGCCCCGTTAACTTAGGCTCACAGGGATGCCCTGGATCGTTTACTTGAGTCATCGGATAATCAGTCTTCCAGGTTGACTTGGCTTCTGCAACCTCCGGGTAAAATCAATGGTAAGAACGTGCTGCAACATCTTGATCGGCTCAGTAGCATTGAATCGCTGGCATTACCGGAAGGTATAGATCGTACTATTCACCAGAATAGGTTGCTGAAACTGGCGCGGGAAGGCCGGAAGATGAGTAGCCGGGATTTGACCCGATTTTCAGCAGCCCGGCGTCATGCGATCCTGGTGTGCGTGCTGGAAGAAGCCAGAGCCACACTGACAGACGAAGTGATTGAGCTGCATGAGCGAATGCTGAACAGCCTTTTCAGCAAAGCCAAAAGAACACAGGCTGAGCGCCTTCAGCAGACCGGAAAGCTGATCCAGTCAAAACTGAGGCAGTACATCGATGTCGGTCAGGCGCTGTCTGATGCCCGCGATTCCGGTGGCGATCCATGGCTCGCAATAGAAAACATACTCCCATGGCCTGAATTTGTCGCCAGTCTGGAGGAAACTCGTCATCTCGCCAGAAAAAATAATTTTGACCCGCTGCATATTATTACTGAGAAATACAGCACATTACGGAAATATGCCCCACGCATGTTGTCCGCTTTACAGTTAGTCGCAACCCCGGCAGCTCAACCTCTGGCTGATGCGCTGGTTGTGATTAAGGATATGTACCGGAAACAGTCACGTAAAGTTCCTGCGACAGCGCCGCTGGAGTTTGTCCCCGAAAGCTGGCGCAAGGTGGTAATTACACCTGCAGGTATTGACCGGCAGTACTATGAATTTTGTGCGCTCAGCGAGCTTAAGGGGGCGTTGCGTTCCGGGGACATCTGGGTTAAAGGTTCACGCCGCTACAAAAATTTTGATGATTACCTCATTCCCGAAAAGGACTTTGACAAACTCACACCGGCGCTGCCATTGCCCGTATCTGCTGATTTTCATGAGTACATTACCAGCCGCATGACCCTGCTTCAGTCCAGACTTGAAGAGGTCAATGCCATGGCTGCCCTTGGTGAACTGCCCGATGTGGAGATTTCCGACAGGGGCGTAAAAGTCTCTCCGCTGGACAACAGCGTTCCGGCGCAGGTTTCACCGCTGGCAGAGCTGGTTTACAGCATGCTACCGCGCCCTAAAATCACGGAAATTCTCGATGAGGTAAACAGCTGGACGACGTTTACCCGACATTTTTCGCATATAAAAAATGACATTACCCGTCCCGATACCCGCCTGCTCCTCACCACCATCCTTGCGGATGGCATCAATCTTGGTCTGACCAAAATTGCGGAAGCCTGCCCCGGAAGCACCAAATCATCACTCGAAGATATTCAGGCATGGTACATCCGCGATGAAACCTATTCAGCTGCCCTCGCAGAGCTGGTAAATGCGCAGGGAAAAAGACCACTGGCGGCATTCTGGGGCGACGGGACAACGTCATCATCAGATGGACAGAATTTCAGAACAGGCAGCTCAGGCCGCTACGCAGGGCAGGTTAACCCGAAATATGGGCAGGAGCCCGGACGTCAGTTTTATACCCATATTTCGGATCAATACAGCCCGTTTTACACCTGCATAATCAGTCGGGTCAGGGATTCAACCCATGTTCTCGATGGCCTGCTGTACCACGAAAGCGATCTGGAAATCAGGGAGCATTACACCGATACAGCTGGTTTCACCGATCATGTCTTTGCCCTGATGCATCTGCTGGGATTTGCATTCTGTCTGCGAATCAGGGATCTCCACGACAAGAAGCTGTTTATCAAGGGGAAAGCTGACCAATACCCGGCGCTTCAGTCACTGATGTTAACGACCAGCCTGAATCTGAAAGAGATCGAAATTCACTGGCGTGAAGTGTTGCGTCTGGCGACCTCGATAAAGCAGGGAACCGTGACAGCATCTCTGATGCTGAAAAAACTAGCCAGCTACCCCAAGCAAAACCGACTTGCCAAAGCACTGAGAGAAATTGGCCGCATTGAGCGAACACTGTTTATGCTCGACTGGTTCCGCGATCCTGCACTGCGTCGGCGAGTACAGGCGGGGCTGAATAAAGGTGAGGCACGTAACGCACTGGCGCGGGCGGTATTTATGCACCGGCTGGGAGAAATCAGGGACAGAAAGCCGGAAAATCAGAGCTATCGCGCCAGTGGTCTGACGCTTCTGACGGCTGCGATCTCGCTGTGGAATACCGTGTATATGGACAGGGCGATCGATGCCCTGAAGCGTAAGGGACTAAAGATCAACGAATAACTGCTGTCGCCGTTAGGCTGGGAGCACATCAATCTGACAGGCGATTATATCTGGAAAAGCAACCGGATACCGGCTTCCGGTAAGTTTCGTCGGCTGCGGCCAGCTAAAGTCGAAAGGTCAAAAAATAGCCTTAACGTACAATAATTTTCGATATCCAAACTGACCCCAGCTTCAGCTTTACCTCGCCAGAAATCGTCAGAGCACTGATTGCAGTCCGAAATATCGGCAGTGTAAATGATTTCCATTTGCATTTGAGCGCGTTCATGGTTATACATTAGCTGTCAGTTGCACTTTTGTTGTGTTTCTGTTGGCGATGAAGGTGAGGGGATATTCAGAGCATAAATAAAAATCTGTTATCCTGAGTCATCAAGGGGATAAGTTAGCAATGATATCCAGAGTCTAACGACCAGGAACATCATCGGGCACAGTGTCAATTGCGCATTTTACTGCTGCAATGCCTGACTGCGTACTGGAGTATTTAAAAAATGAGCGGCTTTATGTCTTTTGGTATCTTTCCCCGAAAGGTTTAAGGAATAAATTGCTGTTAAAGGTAAAATGGAAAACCATATGAAAACAAATAACAATAACGCGATAGCAAATAAAATCCTTTACGGGTTCCTTTTTTTAGGGATTCTGCCATTAGGTTTAATCTTTATTATATATTCAAATAATCCTGTCTCACCTCTGCTTTATCATTTCGCAGAGATGGCTGGTAGTTTTCCGGCATTCACGTCTTCAAGTATTCCATTAATGTCGAAAGTGATGGATTTATACTGCAAAACATCTCCCTTGCTGGCAGTCTTGCTTTTTACTACATTAATAAAATATAAAAGAGATATAAATGTGACGAAAAGAAGTAGCACTATAAAATCGGCGATCGGTTCAATGCTGCTTAGCGTAGTTGTTTTGTATGTTATTCTGTTTCATAACTTTGAATTAACAACGATGGGCCGGCCTATAAGAAGTATGGCAAATGGTGACTTTTCGTTGTTAATCATTTATGTTTGCCTGTATTTCTTGATTTTTATGTTGACCTATGCACTGCTGCTGGCTCCATTGATTATCAAGAAAGCAATGACAAAATAAGACGACAGACATTCATCTTTGTGCCTGGTCATACAATGCTCACCGTGTGGCTATGACTACAGATATTGAGTATCTATCAGGTCAAATATGAAATGAATGTTAATCGGTGGGATTGAATACCCGCCATATATGCTGGCGGGCGTCTATTAAAAAAATCAGCTGAATAGTTTTTTGATTAGATCATTCAACTTTCCGGCAGTTTCATCGTCAATCATTGCACCAACTGTAGCGGCTAAAACGATACCCATCAGTCCAACAACAGTAGCTGACAGACCAGCCGACAGCAGGGGGCCTGCCATGAATAAAGAGAACAGGGCCAGGGCAATACCTGACGCCATTCCTCCTAACACCCAGGACTCGACTTCAAGCATCAGGGGTTCCCAGTTTCCCGTTTCATACCCCTCGATGCTTTTCTCTCTCACCTTCTCAGCTTTCATTGCAATATCAGCACCCTTAAATGCTTTGCTGATATTGCCGAGTTTATTTGCCATGTCATTGGCATTCATGGCCTTCCATGCATTGATTAATGCGTCCCTGTCTCCCCTATTAATTTTTAAATTCGGATTGTTCATCACGGCATTAAGTGATGCCATTGCCTGTTCAAAACTCCGGATTCTTTTTCCCTGGAAGTTCCTGATGTCCTCTGAGATTTTTGTTGATATATTTTTATATTCTGCACCAAAGTGTTCACTGACTTTGTTACCCATATCGGTAATAATTTCACTGGCTTTGGACAGAACCTCAAGTTCATTTTTCTTGCGTTCCTCGTTCCTCTTCTGAATTGCCGCCATGATTATACCGTTGTTCATTTTTGAGAACTGTGCGAATCGTTGTGCGTATATTCCTCTCGCTGCTCTCATATCATTGTTACGTAGTGCTTTTCTCAGATCCTTGTAATCCTTGCCGTCCTTAATATAAGGGCAATTTTTTTGACCACATCTGAGACAGATATCTGAATTAATCGCTTCTTTCACCGTATCGGATACAAAGTTATCAGTGCTGGGCCAGAGAACCATTGTATCGTCACTGCCGGTATCATAGGTCGGCCAGCCCCAGGATTCTCCCGACCATGCCATACCTGCTTGCGGTGGGACTCCGTTATTAAAATTATAAGAATCAAAGCCAACAACTGGATCAATCATAAATACTCCTTTTTATCTTCCATTTTGTTTTTCTTAACCACTATCCAGCTAAGACTAATTTATACTGTATGTATATACAGTTATTGCACCTTACAGGGTGATTTTTATCGTGTCAATAGATGCAATTGATTATCATTAACAAAGTGATTGTCATCCAAAAATGCAACGATGCCGTTGAAATCTGTCGCTGAGTTTCTGACATGAAGTCTCGTAAATCGAATCTTTAAAAGTTGAGATACAGTGAGCGTGCCGTGCCTTCCTGAGCACTTAAATCTCTATGAAAATACGGGGGGATGAACAGGGGCGGTGCATGTTGAGAGAAGGGCTGTAGATAACAGATTTCGACTGGTTGAAAGTAAACGTGAAGACCGACGCTACCTTGAGTAATCATCGGGTACTGGATTGGCTGGCGATGGTAAAAATTGTGCAGCCTGTTTCCCGCCCTCATTTACCTCCCTCATTTACCTCCCTCATTTACCTCCATGCATATAATTCTAGTTAAGTCTGGTCTCGTCCGTGCTTTTCGTCACGAAGCGTTATACCGATGATGGTTTTTTAATCGTGCGTCCTGCATGCTGATCATTCAGTGCTGGATTTAAGTGCCTCATGTGGGTATTCTTTTCGGGATTCGCCGGGCGGCGATCCTATTTTGATCCTTTCCCAATACTGTGGTGGTTGAGGGGGAGGAGAATTAAACCTGTGACCGGACATGCGCGGTACGGGGAAGTCATACGCGGATGGGACGTATCCGGAAAAACGTCCAGGGTATGAGTCGGGTGTTTTACCGGACTCAGAATGCAAAAACCCCCTGAAATCCTATCTAACTTGGCGGAAAGGAGGATATCAGGGGGTCCAAAAGCAGGCGCTGGCCTGAGATGGATTATAACGCATGCATTTCATAAGACAACCCCTGTCCGCCATAAGTCCGGGACAGGGTGACTGACCAGGTTATTAACCTGCGGGCAATGCCCGTACCTCACTATCAGCCCTCGCGGCGCGGCGAAGCGAATCGCCTGCGTAAAGGGCTGTCAAAGACGCACCGCAATCGTCAGCCGGCATTCGAGGGTAATGGCCCCCGCGGTATGGCGTCGAAGGTGGTTGCCCGTCTGCGTAACCATGACTGGAACCGCAATGCGGCGCTTATCGCGCTGCGTCAGCGCGGCTACACGCCGTGGTCCCGGTTGTTTGATAAAACGTATCAGCCCAAACCGATGCGCATTTCCACGCGTCTCGAGAGCCGGGAAGCGCTGACGGCGCTGTCCCTGACGCTGGCGGCCAGCTGCGACTACAACCCGGACAATGACTATATGTTTGAGGTCATGATGCCGGTGGAAGAGCTGGCCAGACGCATGGGCGTGCTGCATCAGTACGATAATGGCCGTCTGGCCTATGACGTGCTGCTGCATGCCCTGCGCGTCATGGAAGAGCTGGATTACCTCGTCGTTCACCGCGCCCGGGACACCGACTCCGGGCAGTTCAAACCCATGCGTATCTTTCTGACCGAAACGTTCTTTACGTCGCGGGGCATCGCCGTGGACGAAATTCGCCAGTGGCTGCACCAGTTCCGGCAGTGGGCTATTGCCCGCGGACTGACCGCGTCGCTGCAGGAGCGCTATGAGCGCCACCTGCTGAAGATGGCCAGAATGGGGATCGACATCGAGCGGAGCCATTCCCTGCGCAACCGGCTGCGGCAGATCAAACGCTGGGTCGTCAGCCCGGAGCTGCGGGAAGAGAAGCGTCAGGTCATTACCAGCCTGGGTTCACAGATAGAGAGCCTCGACCGCCGGCTTAAAGAGGCCGCTACGCCATCGACCGCAGATCGTTACTGGAAAGCCTGGACGCGCTGGTCAACGAGCGTGGAAGCGCCGCTGTACCGCGTGCGTGAGCTGGAGCTGGCCATGCAGCGCGAGTACCCGGGCCTGAAGGGGAGCGACGAGGAACAGTATTACCGGCTTCTTCTGGAGAAAGCCGGGGCACTCTGACGCCCTGAATTCACCGGTTTCAACCCGACCCGCGTCCCTCGCGGGTTTTGTGCTGCCTGTCATTCAGGAATGGCTCATTTTTCACTCACCTCTGCCGGCGGCCGCTGGCCACTTTCCTCTCTCTTTTCTGATTTTTCGCCGGCGCCGGCAACGGCCGTTCACATCCGGCGTTTTAATATGCAGTTAAATTCGAAGCCTGTCTTTTAAGACAGGTAATTTCGAACGTTATTTCTGAACTAAACATGCCCTTTAAAAAGGGAGTAACCTTCGTGTCAGCTAAAGACTGACACTCGAAGGTAGCACCCCTCGCTTTGCTCAGGGCAAAAACACATCCCCGGGCAACAGCGCTGGCAAAAAGTTTAGTTACATCATTCATAAAATTGAAAAAGGGAACACCACACCTCAGCAACTGTGCTTATCTGAAGCAGAAAGTACCTCCCGTCGCACGCGACGGGCCCCGGATCGGCGCCAGCTGATGCCCCGTCTTCTCCCTGACCCCTGCTAAACCGCCGCCGCACCGGCCCTCTGGGCCGGAACAGCATCGCTTTTAGAAGGGTGTTGTAACTAAATATTCCGTCGCTGCAGGGATGCCGCGGTAAGAAAGGAGAACACGCCCGTAAGCGCCTGACGGCGCTAACGCGGAGATACGCCCCGCCGGCGGCATAGCCTTGTCGGGACCACTCCGACGGCGTACAGGAGCTTATTCATGGCCATAAGCGGGTATGGCTTAGCAGGGAGGGGGTCAGACAGGTGAAACCTATGAAGAATGCAACCGGCGTAGCCGGGTCACGGCGCCCGTTACCTACGGCGTTCTCTTCAGCACCGGCTGGCGCCTCTATGCCCTAGCGGGCATGAACTGAACTTTACCCGCAACGTGCCGATACTTCGGGATCACTTTGAGGAATTCCCCACTATAAAGGATAGCGAAAATGAAACACAGTATGCGCGCTGTGGTACTTCTTAGCCTGGCCCTGACGGGCTGCACCGCTGGCCAGAAATCTTCCCGGCCGCTGTATCTGGCGACAGCTATGCAGTCCCCGGTCTCGGGTGAAACACAAATAACGGTGCCGGCAGACAGTCTCGCCCCGCAACCGAACGCCCGAAATGTCATGCTGTATTCTCTCGAAAATTCCTAAAATAATTGTGACAATGACACCTGCGATCATGCCTAAAATAATCCAATATAAAATGCCCATATTTTCTGCTTTACTTCAGTCGATGTAGAATCAGCCTGTGTCGGAGTATTATCCTTTTTCATGCTGTTATTGATTTATTGAGTTTTAGCGTCTGCGTCAGTTGCCAGCCCGTTTGCAGCGGCGATTGTTTGTACGTTAACCTGTTCAGCCTTCTCAGTAAGTCTGTCTGCTTGTTTATATTTTTCCTGCTTAACAGCATCATTATGCCTGTCCGCTTCGTACTTTATGGCTAAAGCTTAAGAGGCTATCTTTTTCTTCAGAAAAACTCAAAATTGCATACATGATCATCACCCTGCATTATAGTAATATTCTGAGTTCAATGTATTATCAATTCGAGAGTTAAGGTTTTTTATCTCACAATCAATATCTGAGTGATTGTACATTTTCTGCTTTTTGAGCCCTAGTTTTTCTATAAGCTCCAAATCAGCGTCATACTCTGGATTTGAAGCGGTTAGTAATTTACACCCATAAAATATTGAGTTAGCGCCAGCCATAAAGCACATCGCTTGCGTTTGCTCACTCATTTTTTCTCTACCAGCAGCAATTCTGATATATGATTTAGGCATTAATATTCTTGAGATGGCAATCATTCTTACATAATCGAACTGATCAACCGCTTCATTGTTCTCCAGGGGGGTTCCTTTGACTTTAACAAGCATGTTAATCGGTACACTTTCAGGTGATGGGGACAGGTTAGCAAGTTGTAAGAGTAAACTCATTCTGTCATTGTTTTTTTCACCTAAACCCAATATGCCGCCAGAGCAGACTTTTATTCCTGTCTCCCTTACTCTGGCAATGGTGTCCAGCCTGTCCTGGTAGCTTCTTGTAGTAATAATACTCCCATAGAATTCAGGAGATGTATCCAAATTGTGGCTGTAATAATCGAGTCCGGCATTTGCTAAGCTTGATACTTGCTCTCTTGTTAACTTACCTAATGTCATGCAGGTCTCCATACCAAGAGCTTTGACTCCTTCTACCATCTTGATCAAAAATGGCATATCGCGATCATGTGGGTTACTCCACGCAGCCCCCATGCAAAACCGTGTTGAACCTGACGCCCTGGCTTTCTTCGCAGTCTCCAGCACCTTTTCTACTTCCATAAGCTTTTCATTCTGTAGGCCAGTCTTATACCTTGCACTTTGAGAGCAATATTTACAATCCTCAGGACAGCCGCCGGTCTTAATTGAAAGTAAGGTGCTCATCTGGATTTCGCGGGGATCGAAATGTTTTCGGTGAGTAACTTGTGCATCAAATATTAGTTCTAGGAGCGGCTTATCGAATAGCTCTTTTATCTCTTCTGGATACCATTTCTTTTCCATTATAAATACCCCATTATGAAAATAGTTAAAGGATGTTAGATTTTTAACTCAAAGAGCTGAAACCACGAGGTTTATTGCGTGTGTAACTTTTAAAAGTTCCTCTTCTTTTATTATGTAAGGCGGCATAACATAAATTAACTTGCCAAATGGTCTAACCCAGACCCCATGGTTAACAAAAATTTCCTGAACTGTTGGTAAGTCTACTGGCTCATACATTTCCACGACACCTATAGCACCAAGAACTCTGACATCCTTAACTGACGGAAGAAACTGTAAAGGTGACAGTTTTTCCAACAAAATTTTCTCGATATTTTTCACCTGTTCCTTCCAGTCACCTTGTTTAAGGATTTTCAGGCTGGCATGCGCTACACTACACGCTAATGGGTTTGCCATGAAAGTTGGTCCATGCATGAAGCATTTAGCACTTCCATTACTAATACTCTCGGCAACTTGTCTGGTAGATACTGTTGCTGCCAAGGTCATATATCCACCTGTAAGCGCCTTGCCCAAGCACATGATGTCAGGAGTTATTCCTGCATGTTCACACGCAAACATCTTCCCTGTCCGGCCGAATCCTGTTGCCACTTCATCAGCAATCATTAGAACATTGTATTCATCGCAGAGAGACCTGACCTTTCTCAGGTATTCCGGATGATATATTCTCATCCCTCCCGCGCCCTGCACAATTGGTTCAAGAATCACTGCTGCAATTTCATGGCTATGTTCTTTGAACGCTTTCTCCAACGAATCAACATCATTCTCCTTCCATGCTTCCCCAAACCGACTTTCTGGCGCTCTGGCAAAGTGATTAAGTGGCAAATATCCCTGATACAGAGAATGCATGGAATTAACGGGATCACAGACGGACATTGCACCGAATGTATCGCCGTGGTAGCCCCGTGCGAGAGTGAGAAATCTCTTACGTTCTGTTCCCTTACCCCTCCAGTACTGTAACGCCATTTTCAAAGCCACTTCGACAGATACAGAACCGGAGTCTGCGAGGAAAACACATTCCAGCGGCGAAGGAACCAAATCTACCAGCTCACGGCACAATGAAATTGCCGGTGTATGTGTTATTCCTCCGAACATCACATGAGCCATTTTCTTTAACTGATTTTGAATCGCCTCATTAAGGACAGGATGATTGTATCCATGTACTGCAGCCCACCAGGAAGACATACCATCCACTAAAGTTCGGCCATCTTTTAAACGCAACTCAACACCATGCGCCGAAACAACTTCATAACATGGCTGTGGGTTTGTCATTGATGTGTATGGATGCCATATATGAGCGCGATCAAAATTCAAATCATTGATTGATAAGTGCACAGATGTAAACCTCTATGATTTATTTTGGTTTACGTTATATGATCAACTAAACTTTATGCAAGAAAGAATTGCATTAAAAAAATTAAGCTATTGATTATGCTATTTTTTTAATGTTTTTCCTCACGTGTGATATGCCGATATTAAATTACTAACACATTGACATATCACCACAGAAAACTATTTATTATTTAACTTCAAACGTTCGTTTTATCAGAAGGATATCTTAGGTTTTCACTTAAGACAAAAAATAAGTGGGATTAACAGAAGTTAGAGCAATGAAAAGACGCAACATAAAGTTGAATAAGCCAACATAGCCAAATATATAAAGAAGCTCAAAGTCCTCGTTCGTGCTAATACCTAATTTTACAGTATTAAAGTCAGTCAAGGGTAGTCTCTTTCATCATCTTTCTCCACTACTACGATGAACCTGTTTTTATATTTAAATTACTCCGGGGTTTCTGTGGTATCTTATTGGGCTTAAAATTGAAGAAGCTATTTCTATATTTTTCTCTAGATCTAAAAATATTAAACGTCTTTTTTTTGAGTTGGTTGCTTTACATTAAAGATGTGATGATTATCATTTAATATAAAAAGAAAAATATAGAGCGCTAGCAGTAAATTTTAAAATAATATTACCTATGCATTATCTTTAAATACTCCCTGATGGCTTTCTGGTTTTGTCATTATGGATATAGCATTACTACCTGAAAGCCCTGCATAAATAGATCGTTCAAACCGATCATTACAGCCATTTTTGATAGTTTATGACTATCACTTTTTGTATATTGATCGCTTTTGACGATCTCTTCGTTTTGTGTATAATGCAATCCCGTTAGAATTGATACCGTAAGGTGATTGTAATGCTGCGTGAGTCTTTCTGCTTTCACGTACATAATATTCAATTAATTCATGTCTTTAAGTGATACTGCATCAGGGGAGTTGCAATGGCTGAAGGGACCTGCTGGCCAACCACAGACTATTTGTTCGAGTTGGGAGTAAAAGAACTAACTGCCCGACTGGGTAGAGATGATTTTTACTTTATCAACCTTAATGAGCTTTTACTTTATCCATTTGTTATTGAAATGCCTGTTTCAAATGAAAGGGAAAACATAGTAATATGTAGCAATAATCTTATCCCTTTAGCCAACCACCTCTATAATAACCACAGTTGTATCTCTGCGGTATTTCAATCAAATATAAGCATTGAATGTATTGCCCGTGAGCTTAAAGTTTTTAATCCCTGTAAAAGACGCCTAAGTACATATTCATCACAGCCAGTACTGAGTAAAAATGAGTTCAAAATCCTTCAGCTCATGGCGAATGGTATGGATGTCAAAACTATTGCTTTAGAGAAGGGACTAAAAGCATCTACGGTGTATACATACAGGAAAAGACTTTACGATAAACTTAATTTTTGCCGTGCAGGCCAGCCCTCTTTTAAAAAAACGCAATTCAAATATTAATGGAGTAAATCGGCTTTCAATTGCCGTATCTTGCTATGGAGTTTTTCCGTGATGAACAGATATACCCCCTCTCGTGAACTTTCTTTGCATCTTAAAATATTGGCCTGGATAAATATCGGAGTTCAGATAGCTTTCCCACTGGCCGGGGCCTTTACCCCCGCTGTCGCCAGCGCGGGCAGTGATGGCCGTTTTCTGCAGTCTCAGGCGCAGACAGACTGGCAGACCCGGGTGTACATCCTGGGGGAAGGGGAGAGCGTTTCGTCAGTGGCCAAAAAGTACAATATGCCACTGGACTCACTGCGCACCCTGAACCAGTTCCGTACTTTCGCGCGTGGCTTTGACCACCTGCAGGCAGGTGACGAGCTGGATGTTCCTGTGGCCCCACTCCCGGAAGTGCGCTGGGACGATGTCCCGGCCGCATCCGTATCAGGTCATAATAGTGAAGACATGCAGGCGAACAAAGTTGCAGGCTACGCCTCACAAGCTGGTAGTTTTCTCTCCGGTAGCGCAAAAAGTGACGCGGCTGCGTCCATGGCCCGGGGTATGGCGGGCGGTGCGGCTGGCGCCGAAATCCAGCAATGGCTGAGCCGCTTCGGAACTGCCCGCGTACAGCTGGATGCGGATAAAAACTTCTCCCTCAAAAACTCGCAGCTTGACCTGCTTGTCCCTTTGTACGAACAAAAGGACAGTCTTGTCTTCACCCAGGGCAGTATTCACCGGACCGATGACCGCACCCAGTCTAATCTGGGGTTAGGGTACCGCTGGTTCGCCGGTGACTGGATGCTGGGTGCTAACAGCTTTCTTGATTACGACCTGTCCCGGGGGCATGCCCGGCTGGGACTGGGCGGAGAGTACTGGCGTGACTTCCTGAAGCTGGGTGTCAACAGCTACCACCGCCTGACGGGCTGGAAAAACGCGCCTGACCTTGAGGACTACGAGGCTCGTCCGGCTAACGGCTGGGATGTCCGGGCGCAGTACTGGCTGCCGTCCCTGCCGCAGCTGGGTGGTAAGCTGACTTATGAGCAGTACTACGGTGATGAGGTGGCTCTGTTTGGCAGGGACAACCGTCAGCGAAATCCGCACGCCGTCACGGCAGGCGTGAATTACACGCCGGTGCCGCTGCTGACGTTCAGTGCAGAGCAGAGGCAGGGGCAGTCAGGCAAAAGCGATACCCGTTTCAGCGTCGATATGAACTACCAGCTGGGAATGCCATGGCAGCACCAGATTAATCCTGACGTGGTGGCCGCCATGCGCAGTCTTGCCGGCAGCCGGTATGACCTGGTGGAGCGCAACAACAACATCGTGCTGGAGTACCGCAAGAAAGAAGTTATCCGCCTTAAGACGGCAGACCTGGTGACGGGCTATGCCGGTGAGCAGAAATCTCTGGGGGTATCCGTCAACAGCAAGTACGGGCTGGAGCGCATTGACTGGTCGGCTTCGCCGCTCATTGCCGCCGGAGGTATAATAGCTCAGAACGGGAGTGACTGGATGGTGGTGATGCCGGTTTACCGTTCAGGCGTCGAGGCATCTAACACCTACACCGTCAGCGGTGTTGCCGTAGATAAAAAAGGGAACGTATCCGGACGTGCGGATACCCAGATTACCGTTACACAGGCGGCGATTGATACTACTACAAGTTCACTAACCCCGACTGCAGCGACACTGCCAGCAGATGGTACCTCAACGCAGGAATTTGTCCTGAAGGTAAATGATAAAGAAGGGCACCCGGTCGATATTGCTGAAAATGAAATCAGTCTGGATAAAACATCCAGGCTTCGCGGGAGCAGCAGCGCCACCGTTTCATCGTTTACCCGACGCGCGGCCGGAGAATATGTGATGACAGTCACCTCCGGGACGATGCCTGAAGCATTCACGGTTACACCCTCGGCCCGTAATACGAAATTTGCGTCTGCAGATGTCCAGTTGACAGCAGACAATGCCACGGCAATGGTAAGCGATCTGGATGTGGTTGAAGACAATGCCCTTGCTGATGGTAAGTCACAAAACAGATTTCGCGTGACCGTTGTCGATGCGCAGAGTAATCCTGTCCCCGGTCAGTCAGTCAGCCTTCAGGCAGATAACAGCGCCACTGTTGCAGAGTCAGCCATCACAGAAGCAGATGGTACGGTCATTGTTCCCGTTACTTCATCGCTTGCAGGCGAAAAAACCGTTACAGCCAGTATCAACAATAAGGCAAGTAAGACGCTGAAGCTCTCTTTCCGTCCTGACCAGAACACGGCGCGGATTGAGCAAAAAGATTTTAGCATTCTTCCTGAGGTCTCCCTGGCTGACGGAAAGACAGAAAAAACCGTCTCAGCCCGGGTGACTGATGCGAAGGGCAATACCGTACCGGACGTCCTGGTGACACTCAGTGCAGATAATGGCGCAGTGCTCGCTGAGGAGAAAGCCAAATCGGATAACCGGGGTATGGTCACCACCACGATGACCAGTACTGTTGCAGGTATTGCGCACGTGGCTGCCAGCGTGAACAGCCAGTCAGTCTCAAAGGAGACTACCTTTACCGGCAATAATGCAACGGCCATTGTGACCTCTGTTGATACAGCTGCTGCGTCCGGTGTTGCTGACGGTGTAACGGCTGTGACATTCAGAGCACTCATTAAGGACCAGAATGGAAACCCACTTTCCGGTATTCCTGTTGACTGGAAATCCAGTAAGGACAGCAGCATTGTCGTCTTTAATAATGCGCAAACCGTCACGTCAGAAAAGGGGATTGCTGAAGTACGGGTTACCAGTACGCGGGCGTACAGTGACGTGGTAGTGACTGCGTCCACGAATGCATCGTCAAAGGATGCTTCTCCGTTTACCTTCGTGGCTGACAGGCAGAACCCGGTCATCAAGGCATTCAACACTAACAAGCAGACGCTGACGGCCAATGGTAAAGATTCAGCAGAACTGACAGTCAGCATTACTGACACCAATGGTAACCCGCTCTCTGGTGTGGAAGTGGCGCTCACTAACAACAATAATGCCGGAGTTACACCCTCCCACCCTGTGACGGGTGCGGATGGCACGATCTCCGCTGCCCTGACAACGATTCATGCAGGTGAGATGACCGTATCCGCATCCCTTGGTAAAGGGGATGCGAAGTCGCTTGTCCTCACGGCCATATCTGATGAACAGACTGCGAATGTCAGCGTGACGGCAGGTACCACTTCCGCGACCGCAGGACAGGCGCAACCCGTTATTCTGACGGCCACTGTGGTAGACGGGAATAACAACCCGGTCTCTGGCACCAGTGTGGCGTGGCAGACCAGCCATAACCTGCTGAGTGACACCGTCAGTCAGACGAATGCAGAAGGCAAGGCCACGGTACAGCTTACCGGAACAGAGGCGGTCCTCACCACGGTCACTGCCGTACTGTATAACAGTAAAAAAGGTTCGGCTCAGGTGACTTTTGGTCCGGGAGAGCCAGAAAATGACCACAGCCAGCTTTCGGTGTCCCCTCAGTCCATTACGGCTGACGGTCAATCTAAAGCGCTGGCGTCTCTTATGCTTCGCGATAAATGGAATAACCCTGTACCCGGGAAAACAATCGACTGGAGCGCAGATACAACCTCGGGTATCCACTTTACGCCAGTGGAAAAGGGAGAGGGAGTTTATCAGGCTGCGGTCACCGGAACCGCTGAGGGTGTGTGGACTCTGAAGGCGGAAAGTGGAACGGTTAATCTGCAGACGCCTCTGGCGCTGCTGGCAAGCCAGGACTCTGCGCAGATTGACAGTGTGACTGTACCCGGCCCGGATACGGCCAGAGCTGACGGGCAGGAAACCGTGACGATTCGGGCGCAGGTTAAGGATGAGAATGGCAATACAAAACTTAAAGGGGTTGCGGTGGGCTGGAGTACCACTCTCGGAACGCTTTCCTCAAGCCTGAGTAAGACAGATGAAAACGGCGTGGCTGAAATGACGCTGAGTAGTCGTGCAGCAGGCAGCGCCCGGGTTTCAGCTATGCTGGGTGGTGGCGCGCCGGTTCAGGCAAATAAAGCCGTCACCTTCACCGCTGGCGATATCAGTGCGGATAAATCCTCGTTCAGTATCTCTCCGTCCAGCATCATTGCAGCAAAAGAAAGTGCCACGCTCAGCGTCACTGCCCGTGATGCCGAAGGGAATCTGCTCCCGGGTCTGAAAGACAGGATAAATGCCGGTTTCACGCCTGACCTGAATATGACCGTATCCGCTTTCAGCGAGGTATCACCGGGCATCTACGCGGCAAGTGTATCGGGTAAAAAAGCAGGTACATCCCAGGTAAGTGCTGACGTCAGCGGTATCCGCATCAATCATACCGCCTCAATAACGCTCCAGGCTGATAATGATACTGCCAGAGTCAAAGGTCGTATCAGCGTCACACCGGCTTCTGCCACCGTAGGCGATGTTGTCACGTATGCAGCCGTGCTGACCGATATTAACGAAAATGCTCTGGGAGCAGGGCTCCCTGTCACCTGGAGCGCAAATGAGGGCAGCACACTCAGCGCACAGATGACCCGCACGGATAATTCCGGCACTGCACATGTCACGCTGAGCCGGAAGCTCGCAGGCACTGCCAAAGTGGAGGTTATTCTCCCTTCAGGTACCACGTCTGCGCCTGACGTGATATTCAGTGCCGGTGATGTGGATGAAAGTCGCTCAGAACTGACACTGGTACCTTCAGTGGTTGTGGCCGGAAAAGAGACAGCCACACTGGCACTGACATTGCGTGACAGTAATGGCAACCTGCTTACAGGGAAGAGCGTCAGTGGTCACAGCGATAATAATGATGTGACCGTTGGTGAAAGCCAGGAAAACAGCAATGCGCCTGGCCACTATAAAATGACGGTGAGCAGCGACAAGGCAGGCTCTGCCACGCTGACTGTTAACGTGGGTGACAAAGCGCTGAATAAGAGCCGGATACTGACGGTGAAAGGCGATACAGACAGCTGGAAACTGACTGCGGTTACGCCGGACAAAACCAGCCTGACAGCCGGTGACGCCAGCGGGGTGACCTACAGTGCTGTAGTCACAGATGCTAAGGGGAACCCGCTGAATAATGTGGTGGTTTCCTGGCAGCTTCGTGGCGAGGCGGAAAGCTATGCACCAACGTCGCGTACTAATGAAAAAGGTATTGCGACCACCACGGTGAAAAGCCATACCGCAGGGCTTCTTCAGATGACCGCGTATCTTGATGCGGATAACCATATCCAGGCGGATAACGTCACCGTTGTCGCCGGTATTATAAAAAACGCCACCTTTAGTGCAGACAAAACCAGTATTGGCTCTGACGGTAAGGATACGGTCACGTTCACAGCCGGCCTGGAAGATACCTGGGGTAACCCGGTCACGGGAAAAACGGTGATAATTGAAGGTGCAGACTCGCTGGCTGGCTTTAAGCTCAGTGAGGTGCAGGACCAGCAGAATGGACGCTATGTGGCAACAGGTACTGCAACAACCAAGGGGCAGGTCACACTTAGTGCACGTGTGGACGGTAACAAAGTGGGGAACTCCGCTACTGTCACGGTCGGAGCTATAACACCAGATTTACGGTTTGATAATGCGCAGCAGGAGGCGACATGGACAAGAAACTTTACCGCATCTCAGTCTGTGCGAGGGATGCCTGAAGGGCTCAAACAAATGTGGTCCAGCTCAGATGAAACAGTTGCTACAGTAAGTAACGCGGGTAAAGCGACGCTCAATAAATCGGGCGAAGTCAGAATAACGGTCTATACACCGGGTAATGAACAATACAATCCGGCAATGGCTACCTATACGTTGAAAGTAAACAAAGCGCAACCACAGTTAATCTTTGGTTCAGGGGAGCACCAGACTACTTATGGTAGTGATTTCGTATTGCCTGAAGTAAAAAGCATAGATAATCAGATTGATTTGAACGACCTGACAATTGGCTACACAAGTTCTGAACCGGAAGTGTCAGATATTGACGGGAGCGGAATGATCAGAATGAAAAAGGCGGGAAGCGTTAAGTTTTATGCCAGCACGACGGAAAATGACAGGTTCGAAGCATCTAAAGCAGAATATGTTCTTGTGATTGCTAAAGCCAGACTTCCGGTTTCATTTTCAGAGTCACTAAGAAAAGTCAATATGCAGCAGATGTATACCAACACAAATGCATATAGGCAAACTCCCGAACAAACCTTCCCGACAGACGCCACTGTAGAGGTGTCGAGTAGTGAAAGTTCTGTTCTGAAAATTGATACTGATGGTGCCGTTAAACTGTATTCACCGGGAAACACACGCATTAAAATTTCTGTAAAAGAAGATGACCGATATGAAGCTTCATCGGGGGATTACGATTTAAACATTTATGGCAGACCAGTTATGTCACTTACCAGTATACAGGGAACGTCTCTTGGACAACTTGTGGATGTTACAAAACAGGACTGGCAGCCTTACTTTATAAATGATGAGCTACAGATAGACTGGTCTTCTAAAGTAGATCCCTATTATCTTCCAGAGAAGGTAATCGTAAAAATATTAGAGGGTGATAATTTACTCGTTGAAAAAATGTATGGAAAAGGTGAGACCTCATCAGGAAAAACTAAGATAAAGGCTCAGGCTGCATGGGTTAGTAAATCACTCACTGTTAGTGTGATCGGCTATGGTTATTCTGATATTGAATCCGAAAAGGTAAGTAAAGGGTTTACTACGAGTGTTGTTGGCATTAATAAAATTATTGCTTCTGCAACTGCAGTCCTAAAACATGACGTGTATATCGCAGCTGAGAGGGTTAAAGACAATGAAAATACTTGCAGAACAACGTATTTTCCGAAACAAAGGGATGTTTACCTTGACTTTAATGTCCAGATAGTTCCACTTTACCCAGAGCAAGCGACATTATTTGGGCATGATATTAGCCTTAACATTGATAATTACACGCGAAAAAATAATGGTGGCGAAGTAACATGGAACAGAGGTATGGCGAGTGTAGAAAATAGTGGAAGGCTACGTTTTACTGGGTCGGGTAGTGGTATTAATTCCAATACTCAACTAGCAGAAGACTGTTGGGGTAATCATGCAGGTGGCATGGACGATAAAGGGTCAGTACAAGCGATTGTGACTGTAAAATATGCGGGGAAAACGTATGCACTTAAATCATCACCCATGACATGGAGCGGTGACTCTGGTTCTTCCAATCAGTCAAGTGTAAACCTGACAGTACAGTAATAGGTTTATTATGTAGCCCTGGCGCATGAGTAATAAGGTAAGGCTATTGAATTGACCGATAGCCTTATCGATCGCGACCCTGTACATGATTCTGTGTAAATGCCTTTTCTCAGAAGTGACCGTCTAGGTGGTTACCGAACTCGATAATAAAGCGGCTCATTGCCATACGCCAGTCCCTCAGCGGCATTGTCCATTTCCGTGATGCCGCCTGTATTGCCAGCCACATCATCTTTTTCACCGCGTCGTCTGTCGGGAACACCTTCCGTTTCTTGATGGCATGCCGGAACACGCTGTTCAGTGACTCGATGGCGTTGGTCGTGTAGATCACCTGACCTTCTCCCTGAAAACAGTGCCAGGCTAAACTGAAGTCTCCGGTCTTTCTTCCATCTCAAAGAGAGGCACACCGCCATGAAAAAGACCCGTTATACCGAAGAACAGATAGCCTTTGC
>NZ_JBBCMI010000026.1:0-58155 GCF_037152415.1 Cedecea sp. AS113 | reverse complement strand
GAAGCCGGTTCGCGAAAGTGGATCCAGAAAGGCTTGAGCCGTGTGCGGGGAAACTCGCATGCACGGTTCTTAGGGGAGGATGTGGTGGTAACACCATGTCCTTACCCGACCAGTGCATCTACTGTGCCCGCCTGGCGCCGGAACTGGAGAAGGTAATAAAAGCTAACCCGGACGTGCGCTTTGTGTTCAAGGAATTCCCGATATTTGGCCAGCGCTGGCCGGCGTCGCTCAGTGCGGCGAAAACCGGGCTTCAGATCTGGAAGCAGAAGGGGGCCGATGCTTACCTTCACTATCACAACGCGATTTACGCTACCGCCCACAACGAGGGTAAGCTGACCGATGCTGATATCAGCGCGGCCGCAAAAGCCGTGAGGTTCGATGCGAAAACAGCCCCAGATGTTCAGGGGACCCTGGATGGCATAAACACACTTGCGCAGCAGCTGGGCTTCAGCGGTACCCCGGCCCTGGTGGTTCTCCCGTCAGCCGGCGCCAGCGCTGATAACGTGACGGTTATTCCGGGATACACCAGCGCGGAGGCCCTGCAGCAGGCCATCAGTCATGCTGCCGGTGATACCAAAAAATAATCAGGCGTCCGCCACCTGATACCGCTAAAAGAGACTGACGCCTTCGCCGTGCTCAGTTGTCCAACCCCGGAGAAGGGTAAAAGCAAGTTTTCCCCGTCTCCGGCGTTTCTGGTTAACACATCCGAACAGTATTTCTGAGGTTATTTAATGCGTAAGTTCACCTTTCGCCAGCTGGCCGTGTCCGGTCTGGTATGTCTTTCGCTGAGCTGTATTCAGCCCGCAGCAGCGGCATCCTCCGTTCAGGTCGGCTTTTCACCTGAAGGCAGCGCGTTGCAGCTGGTCCTTAAGACGATTGAGTCAGCACAGCAGGAAATTCGGCTGATGGGCTACTCATTTACGTCTCCGGAGGTGGTTAGTGCGCTTGTCAGGGCAAAACGTCGTGGTGTGGATGTGAAGATAGTGCTTGATGAAAAGGGCAACCGGAGCAAAGCCAGCCAGGCGGCGATGAACGTCGTGGTGAACGCGGGAATTCCGCTGCGCACCAACGGTCGCTACGCCATCATGCATGACAAAGTCATTATTGTTGATAATCATACAGTTGAGGCTGGTAGCTTTAACTACACTCGCTCTGCTGCATCGAGGAATAGCGAGAATGTGCTGGTTATTAATGAGGTGCCGGAAGTGGCACAAACCTACCTTCAGCACTGGCAGTCGCGCTGGGACGGAGGAACGGACTGGCATTCTTCATACTAAGTCGCATCGTCAATTGATCCGCAATCTACATCCATCCAGGTGAGTCATGCGCCAACATGGCTCACACTTACGCGTAAAGTTAAGTCGCTGATTTCAGATATCTGTAGTATTCTCTGCAAACGATCCAAGTTTGATCCTTGAGGAGGCAGAGATGTCGCAGATCGAAAATGCAGTAACTTCCTCATCGAAAGAAAAGCGTTCTTACCGAAAAGGTAAGCCGATGTCGGCGAGTGAAAGACAGCTTGCCGCGATTGCGCGTAAACGTGAAACACATAAAGAAGTGAAGGTTTTTGTTAAAAATCCTCTTAAAGATTGGATGATTACGATCTGTGAAGAGGAAGGGCTCACTCAAGCTCAGTTTATTGAGACCTTACTCGAACGTGAACTTTCTGAACGCGGCGTTCTCGATGTAAAGACTTCACATTCTTGAACGTTTTATCATTGGATGCTAGATTACTGATCGTTTTAGTGAATTCTTGGTTGGCCACGCCATAAGGTGGCAGGGAACTGGTTCTGATGAGGTGTCTACCCGGGACCAGAAAAGCAAAAACCCCGATAATCTTCACCAGGTTTGGCGACTAAGAGAAGATTAACGGGGCCTACTTAAACTGTATAGAAGCTGTTGCTCTATGCAGGGAGTATAGTTTTATGCTCAGAAAACTGCAATACCCGTTTCTGTGCCATTTACTCCTTCCGTGCAACATAAGTGCGGGAAGGTGTGACTGACGCCCAGACCCTGTTCTCCCATTACCGTCAGGTCAAAAACCCGAATCCGGTATTCACGCCGCGAGAAGGGAAAAAGACACTGCCGTTCTGTCGTAAGCTGATGGCGAAAGCCGAAGGCTTCACGTCCCGTTTTGACTTTTCCATCCATGTGGCGTTCTTGCGCTCGCTGGGTAAACGTCACCGGATGCCGCCACTGTTGCGCCGCCAGGCCATCGATGCCCTGCTCCAGGGGCTGTGTTTCCACTATGACCCGCTGGCCAACCGCGTTCAGCGCTCCATCACCAATCTGGCCATCGAGTGCGGTCTCGCCACCGAGTCGAAAAGCGGCAATCTGTCCATCACCCGCGCCACGCGAGCGCTGACGTTTATGGCGGAGCTGGGGCTGATTACCTATCAGACCGAGTATGACCCGCAGATCGGCTGCAATATCCCGACCGATATCACCTTCACGCCGGCACTGTTCTCCGCGCTCGACGTCTCTGACGTGGCCGTTGTGGCCGCGAGGCGCAGCCGTGTGGAATGGGAGAATCAGCAGCGTAAGAAGCAGAACCTGAAGCCGCTGGAGATGGACGAGCTGATAGCGAAGGCCTGGCGGTTTGTGCGTGAACGGTTCCGCAGCTACCAGTCCGAACGTAAACAGCATGGCCTGAAGCGCGCCCGCGCCCGACGTGACGCGGACAGAGCCCGTAAGGACATTGTGACGCTGGTGAAACAGCAGCTGACGCGTGACTACGCCAGAGGGCGTTTCGTCGGCGACAGGGATGCTCTCCAGCGTGAGCTGGAGCGGCGCGTGAAAGAGCGCATGCTGATGTCGCGTGGTAACAACTACACGCGGCTGGCCACCGTCCCCATATAACCCTTCCTGTGTGAAAAATCCGGCTGGCGCCGGAGGGTTTCGCACGTCTGCAGTCCCCCGTTGACGGTTTTCTGCACGAAATGACGCCCGTCCTTCCTGCCATTCATCCCATTCCGCCATCAGAATGGCCAGAAATTGCCTCGCCAGCATCATTTCCGGTCGCTGAATTCAGTTACCCACAAATAACTGCAAGGGATCTTTCCATAAGGTTACAACCGTTATGCTTACAGAGCGCCAGCCGACCAGATTTCAAAGTGCGTGGTTTCCTTTAAAAACCTGCTCTGTACTTCTTTTAAATATCTTTTATTTCATTCATATAAATATATAACCTGTTCGTCGCCTGACCTGTGGACAGGCTCCTGGAAATGCCCGCCCTTGCAGCGGACTCACGTCCGCGCCGGTTCGGAGACTGCATGGGTTGGTCCCGTCGCTTCGCAACGGGCGCTGTCGCGAGAATATAGTTACAACATACAAAACAATCAGAACGGCAGACCGTGCACAATGGCAACACCTGAGCCGGGCCCCACCACTGAAAAGCGAGGCCGCCCCGGGCCAAAGGCCCGGAACAACGTCGCTTTTAATGATGGATGTTGTAACTAGAATTCTGAGTGGCTGTAAGTGGATTCGCTGGCGGTTTTGAGTACACGCCCGTAAGCGGCCCTAGCGGCCCGCTAACGCGGAGATACGCCCCGACTGCGGCTACGCCTTGTCGTGACCACTCCGACAGCGCACAAAGACTTCAGTACCGCTTTTAGCGGGTTATGGCTTATCAGGGCGGAGGGATGGGATAGGCAAAACCTTTCAACCAGGTACCGGCTACGCCGGGCTTCGGCGGTTGAACAGATGCGCAACTTGTAAATTCACCATGCCGCCTTCTATGCCGCAAGCGGCATACATCACATGTTATTCTAGATTCTAAATCTAACTAGAATTGACACATTCAACATGCAGCTATATTTTAAATCTATAAACAGTGAAAAGATGCTCAACAGGAGGATTGTATGTACATTAAACCAACAGAAGTGTTATCTCCCAAAGGACAGGTAGAAGTTCTGGATGTACTGTATGACAGCGGTGAGTGGGGAGTATCTGTTGCCCGCATTCATTACCGTGATGAACTTACCCAGCCGTTTAAAGAATGCACGGGTATGCGCTGGAACGGTAACCTTGACGAAGATAACAAAGGTATGCCGGTATCAAGAGGTTATCCGGTATGGTTTGTTATTCCGGATGAGTTTTCTGAGTGCATTCAGGCAACGGCTCTGGCCCTCAATACCAATAATGTTCCGGCTGTGATCGCTGAGATTAAAATTGAAGTGGAACGGGAGCGTGATGCCAACCCAGGCTCGTATATGCTTGAGTACAAAACAGAACGCGATTTATCAGAAACTGAAGTGGATATCATCCTTAATGAACTCAGGTGCTTTGGTATCATGGAAGCTTTTATGGGGGGAACCCATTCGGTAGATATCAATGGTGTTCATTCTCTGACACTGATTTTTCCTGCAAAAGGGAATTTACCTGCAGTTGAACCACAATACTGAAACCTGCAGTCTGGTCAGACAGTAGCAGGTATTAAATCAGGAGTCTGGAATGGAAAATATGATGAAAACAATGCGTGAACATATCCCCGGGCGAACAGTGGTGATTGAACAGTCTCTGGATATGTTTGGCGTCAAACGAAATGAGGACGGGACGTTACTCTTCCCCCGTCACTCTGACAAACGTTTTCCCGTTGCACGTATCCGTAAGAGGCTGGCGGCTTATGGCTGGCGAGGCGAACGTCTGAATAAGGAGGTGGCGCGTATCATCGCGGGCCCTGATATTTGCGCTGAGAAAAGTGAATACAGCATTATTTTCCCTTACGGATGGGAGAAGAAGCAGCTGACGCATGAGATGCGGCGAATGTTTCCCCGTAAGACTGGCCGGCGCGTTCTGATTATGCTGGATGAATTACATCATTTTTCTGACTTGCGGGAGAAGCCGTGACGCTGACAGAAAAATCAGGTCATCTGGCGTGGTGTGCCCTGGTGGCGCTTGCGCTGGCCAGGCAGGATGGTGGCGTTCTCTCGCCGGCACAGGAAAACCTCTTTCTCACCCGCTGGCTGGCGACTGCGTTGAAGCAACGGCGTTTTTCTCGTGATGTGACGCCCGATATCGAGTGGCTTTTGAAACAGGGACGTCAGATGGGCGTCAGCGCCAAGCTGGCCAGCAAGCTGAATTACCTCTGGCGTTCCTGCACCGGTGAGTTGTCCGAGCAGAACGACTTGTTCCGGCTGACGTATGCTCTGGAAACAGCGAAAGATATGCACTGGAACTACCGTCTGCTGAGCGACCGGGAATGGTCCGGCCGGAATGCTGTGGCGCTCAGTGCGGGCGTGAACGGCATTTATCTCTCACGGGCCAACCTCGATGTCGCTTTTGACGACAGCGGCCGACAGATTAATCCGCTTACAGCACGTCTGACGGGTAACGTAGTGGGGGTGATGAAGGTGTTTAATCGCTGTGGCTGGCAGGCAGAGCCTGACTCTGGTACCTCCCTGCCCCACCAGTATTCGCTGATGGCCGGACAGGGAGTGCCAGGAAAAGGGGATTAGTGGCGGATCTGCGCCAGGTCGTCTTCAGTCAGACCGGTCATTTTCATGACGGTATTGCGGTCAATGCCGTTCTGGAGCATGGTACGGGCTATTTTCAGAGTCGCTTCGCGCTCCCCTTCTGAACGGCCTTTTTCAATACCACGTTGTTCACCGAGCTGAATCCCCTTCTCGATGCCCTTCTGTTCAAGCTGCTGTGCGATGGTCATAAGTGCGTCTCCGTGTTGCGGCACACGCTGTGCCAGTTCGCGTACAAAGGCTTCGGCGTCGGATGTTTCGCCTGCCTGTACTATATAGTGTACCAGCGATATCACCTGCGATGAAGACAAGTATCCCGCCAGCAAGATGGGCGCCAGCCGGTCAACCAGTTCTGCCAGGTCCCGCTGGTGAATATGCTTTTGCAGTAAAGTCAGTGCGGCCATACTGCGATGGCCAGCGATTTCATCATCCGGAATGACCGTAACGTCTACCAGTGGGAAAGCGCTGCTGTAGAGTTTTCCTGCCAGCGACGGATCGTCAAACTCATCCAGCCACCGGGTGGAGTACGGATACGGGCTGCGTTTACCCGTATAGAACAGCACCGGTATCACCAGTGGCAGTTTTTTATGCCCTGCCTCCAGGTGTCGCTGCATGGCAGCCACCGCATAGCGTATCAGGCGGAAAGCCATATGTTTGTCCGGCGTTGACTGGTGCTCGACCAGGACATGAATATATCCGTCGCCGGCTGTGGTTTTCAGGCTGTAGAGGACGTCGCTGAAATACTGGCGGAGATCATCCTCAACGAACGAGCCTGATTCCAGCTTCAGTGTGCTGAGATCGCAGACTGCCCGCAGCTCTGCGGGCAGGTGGATTTCCATGAAATCCCGGGCAATATCCGGTTGCGTCAGGAACTGCCTGAACGTGGCATCGTGAGGAGTGGGTGTGCTGTTTTTCTTCTTCATCTGCCCTGGCTCTGAAAAATGACCCGGAGATGTTATCACAGCCCGGAAAAAGCTAATATTGGCGGTGAACGGAATTGTCATTCCTTCAGGGGACTGTGCCGGGGTGGTTCGGTCCCCTTCCTGAACCATTTTTACTCATCATCAATTACTGCCTTAGCAACTTTCTTCCCTCTCTCAGATATTCTAAAGCCTCTTCTCTCCGTCCTTCTGCGGCAGCTGTATATAATGTCGCGATACCGCTGACAGCCTGATGGCGGGTTATACTGCCTTTACTGAAGTCATCCAGAACAGTACAAAGGAATTCCTCCAACAACTCCTGTTCTCTTTGAGATAGTCTTTCAGCCATATTCGCTCCATAAGCTTAATTGTTTGTTCTGAACCTAACGTGAATAAGTATCGTCAATCAGTATCCTGCTTATGATTGCCGTTACAGACCCTGATTACTGTCATCTTTGATACGCCAGCCAGGCGGGCTGTTTCACGCAGTGACTTTCCGTGGGCCAGACGCAGAGTGCGTATCAATTCATGTTTCTGCGCATCGGCCACCCTGCCCCGGTATTTTCCTTCAGCTTTCGCCTTACTGATACCCTCTGACTGACGACGTCGGCGGTCTTCGTAATCTTTTCGGGCAATAGCTGCGAGCATATCCAGCATCATGCTATTTACGGCCTTCAGCATGCTTCGGGTAAAGTCATCACTTACTGTGCTGGAGAGCGCCAGATGGCTGGTCGGTAGATCAAGACTGACGATGGCCAGCTGCTTATCAGTAATTTGCTTTCTGAGTGTCTCCCAGCCTGCATCATCCAGGCGGGTAAGCCTGTCGACCTGTTCTATGAGAATCACATCACCAGGTTCCGCATCACCAAGAAGCCTGATCAGTTCTGGACGGTTCATTGTCGTACCGGAGACATTATCGATATACCAGCCAGCAATACGGTGGCCATTTTGGTTTGCAAATGCCTTCAGTGCATTTTTTGCCCGGCTGGCATCCTGCTCTGAAGTGGATGCCCGGAGGTAACCAAAAACGAACATATTTTGTCCTTCTGGTAACTTTTAAGTGGTCTTGCTTATGATGGTATCACTTATGTGGTAACAATAACATTCGCCGGTATTTTTTGGATGGTATATATAGAGTATACTCCAATGTGACACGCTGACGCGCCCATCGGGCTTGTCCAACCCCTCCCCTGTTCAGATGTAAGCTCTGAACAGACTCACGGTTTCGGCATCAGGTCAACAAAAATAAATACGAACACCAGAAATATTTTGTGGGCAATTTTTCCGATAGTGCCGAAATGTCCAGGTTAGAAAGCATTTTTTTTCATCTCTGGTGTATGTATGAAAGTTAGTGAGTGAGTAATCGATAGAACCGGACAGAATAACTGTTATGTCTAAGTGCCTGGCGAATTAACCCGGAGCCGGGAACAGGCCAGCGCCGATGGCGACCAGTGCGCGGGGATCTGCCCGGACACGTCGCCCGGAACGCGGGGAATCTTGTTCAAAATTACTGTAGCGGTCGCAGCTGAGAATCGACATGGCCAGCGCATCGAGCGCGTTGCCGGTGTTTCAGTGAATTGTTGTTTTACAGTCACTTAGGTTGTTTGCGGTGCGAAAAATATTGGTGAGTATTTTTGATTGAGTCAGTAACGGCGGTGCGCTACGTGAAATCTGCGATTTGGCGGGAGGGTTTTTTACGGGAGATTACTTATATATTTCTAATTTATTAGATTTTAGTTGACCGCATAGTGAACTTCTAATAAATTAGATTTATCAATACTGAGGGGAAATGACGCTATGCCAACTAAACACATCGACGCAGCACAATGGGAACAGATTGAAGAACTGACGTTAGAGCTTTCAAGACAGAGGAATCAGATAGTAAAAGAATCTGAAGTTATGAAGATTATCATTGATAACGGCCTTAGCAAGACAACTAAAGAAGAAATTACTGCACAGCTTGATTATAAACCAAGCTGTAACGTCATTATAATGTACAAAATAAATGGCACACCAGTTATCGAGAGTATGACTAAACCAACAGTCATGGACGTGATTAACAGAAGCCCAGGCATCCCACGTATGATATTTATTTATGGCAAAACATGTTCTGGCAGAAGCACGTTTATTGAGAAATTAAAAGAACAATGGGATATCATCACTTATGATAACTTACCAGATCCTGAGACTGACATAATAAGTCATGCCAAATGTAATTATGAAAATGGTAATTCTGTAGCCGTGGTCATTCCTGCGACGAATCAGATGGCGGCAATGAAAAAAATATTCCAGGAAGAAGAAAAAATATTAAAACTCGGAGAGGTTTTTGAGCATAAAATTTAAACGGATAGCCACCCTCTGAAAGATATTTAATAAGCCTCTTAAAATGGAGGCTTATTAATAAAAATCCAATGAGTGGATATACTATAAAATTCGTATGACCTTTCCCGTGACAATATCTATCTCTAACACCTGAGCATCATAGTGCCACGCCGAACGTCTAGCATTTGCTTCTTTATCAAAAACTTTAGCGCTTTCAGGAAACTTACAAAAATCCCCACCCCCCATCACATATCCCTCACGAAAATCACTGTAGACAATAAATCCATGATTCGTCTTATCCATTTCCATTTCACCTTCGATGTCATTCAACTATGTAATATGATTGCTGCGACGTATTTTTTTAGACAATATAATAAACCGCCTCATTAACATATAAAGTAAAACAATTTCAACGAAAATTATCGTCACTTCGAAAGCAATAAACAAAATCTGGTTGTTATCATAATCAGGAGTGAATCTACCAACAAAAAAAACAGTAGATAATAGAAAAAATGATTTCAACAAAAGAGATGTGAGTTGATTTCGATGTTTACCCAATGCACAAAAATTTTGTGGTTGTACCATTAGCAATAAATTCTGCATGTCAGTATGTGTGTATGCAGTTATAGCATGGTGGTCTAAAACATTCAATGTGGAAACCAATACCCTTTAGACATAAAGAACCGTACCCCCCGCTTTGCAGCGGGGGCGGTTGTACGGCTAAGGACGTAATGCTTTCTGAGTCCTCGGCGCTGCGGGGCTTCCGGCGCAGAACGCCTCCCATGCGCTCTGCGCATCTACCTGATGGACAGAAGACGCTGTATGTCTAACTGCCGGAGGAATTAACAGAGGGAGAGCGAACACGTCACATTCCGGCACATGCAACATTTTGTGGCGTGTTAACCCGGAGCCGGGAACAGGCCAGCGGCACTGGCGACCCGTGCGCGGCGATCTGCCCGGACACGTCGCCCGGAGCGTCGGGAATCTTGTTCAAAATTACTGTAGCGGTCGCAGTCGTTAAGGAAGTTGGCCAACGCCATCGAGCGATTGCCGTCGTTTCAGTGAATTGTTGTTTTACAGTCACTTAGCTTGTTTGCGGTGCGAAAAATATTGGTGAGTATTTTTGATGGAGTCAGTAACGGCAGTGCGCTACGTGAAATCTGCGATTTTGCGGGAGGGTTTACCGGGGAAAATTTACGGAGCAGCCCCACAAAAAACCGCAAAACGTAACGCATGATTGCTTTACACTTTCGGCAACTGGCGCTATTATAATCTGTAACGCAACTTTGCTTTACGATTACCGGGAGCCGGATATGAAATTCAGACGACAGGAACGTTATTCTTATCACTGGACGCCAGCCAAGGAAGCCGCTTATTTACGCAAACCGCAGCGCGTACAGAATAAACTGGATGCCCGGTATCCTCTTATTGCCGACCAGCTTACAACGCCACAGAGTACGCTGGAAGCAGAAAAACAACGCCGTGAAGAAATGAGCCATAAATCAGAAATGAATATGCGAAACTTCCGCGCTAATCAGTGGCGGCAAGCCCGGAAACTTTATTTTTCATGCGATCAGAATACCCGCGCAATTATTAAAAAATCATGGCAGGACGGCGTATATCCGGCTGATCCAACCTATCTGATTTATGTCATAGAGAAACATAACGGTGACTATCAGCGCCGTTGTGATTTCTACGCCAAACAGCACAGAATATTGCGCGAAGAAACCGCCCGGATTTATAACATCCGTGAAAACCAGATTGATTTATTCCAGTAACCGGAGTGACAAACAATGAAACAATCAGTGTCTGAAAAGTTAATTGCTTTCTATTATACATTAGCCTTGTACGGCATTTTCAATATATCCAGATTTACGAAAGAGGATGCAATGAGAATGAAAGATAACATGGGTGAAACCGTCGCCATGATTTACGCTGTATATGCCAAAATGGTGCTGCCATTTATTACTGTCTTTGCGGGTTACATGGCTGTATATCTGACATTCTGCTTCATTCGCCAGATCACAGCGAAAGGGGGTAAATAATGGCAACGGTCAACGTGAACGTGCGTATTGACGCAGAACTCAAGCAAAGCGCCGATGAAGCGATGCAGATCGCCGGAGCCACACCGACACAGGCTATTACCCTGCTGTATCAGTACATCGCTGAGAACAAGCGTCTGCCCTTTGTGGTCACTACCAGCGTGAAAACGCCGGACGATCTCACCAGTGAAGCGCCAGAGCTATTAGCTACCGCGCTTGCGGTGGCGCTCAACATGGAAGCCGGACTTAAAGACGAAGGACGTATGCCCGGTAAAACCATGCTGGAGTATTACAAGCGCCTTGATTTTCTGTTTACCAGCGCCAAAGAAAAGACGGTACAGCCACAGGAACGGCGTGAACTGACACTCGCGATGAACAATTTAAATAAACTGTTAACCGTCATTGTCGATTTTACGGATTTTGGCTACGGCTATGATCTTGTCAGATTACTTCCATCAGAAAAGAACAAATTTAATATTGCAATTTCGACGTTTGAGCGCAGCATGTTTGAACTGATAAACAAAGAGGCAGAAGAATGAATATTCTGAATATTAAATATATCGCCGCTTTCAACGTAGCACTCAGTGTTATTATGACAGCTTTACTTATTGGCTTCGCATCGCGTGGCACAGGCAACTCAGATTTCGGGATTTTAATGATACTCGTCGCTGCTGATTTTATTACCATATTCACGGCAACACATATGATCCTTTCCATATTAACCCAAAATAAACAGAACCAGTAAGGACAGTAAATGAATAAAATTACCCTAGGCGTATTGCTGGCGTTATCTTTTTCTGGCTATGCCGCAACGGAGCAGGTCACATCAACGCTGATTGATAGCTTTAAAATCGAAAGTAACTTCCACTTTCCCAGAGGGACAAATACACTTAACGTACATCAAAATGTCACTGTATACAGCTTTAGCGCAAAGAGTATCGCCGCCATTAAAAAGACACTAGCGGAGATTGAACAGAAAGGATTTTCAACAGCAACCGCAAGCCTGAGCGGTCTGGAGGAAAACCAGAACAGCACAATTATGGTATTCCGGGCAAATAAAGAAGGACAGCCACTTTCGCCGTCAGTGCTGTCAGAAGCATTACAAAAAAACGTCAGCATTGAGAGTAAGTCAGGGCTGGAAGGTATAATAAATTAGGGCTGCCGGAAAAAGGCGCGATCCTCAACATTATCAGAGTCAGGCCAGATGCTTATATGATTGTATTAACCACGATTTAAAAAGCATCATCTGTAGCCTCCGACAGAGGCTACAGAAAACTTAGAGACAGCGTAAGCCACAGGGAGGCCTCAGGAATATGAAACCACAACGCTATCCCTCCAGTATCATCAAAGTCGGTGCGGTGCTGTATAAAGCTTTTGGCTGGGTAGCTGATGAAGGAAAGTGTCATGTTGATGTTGATGAATGGCATGTTCGCTCAATACAAAACCGGACGGTATCAAAATATTTTGGCACTAAAAAGGTTGTGATCAGCCTGGTACAAAAGCTGGATGATATTACCTGGCAAAAAGGGAAATGGCTTACAAACGTTCCGGTGCATTATCGCCAGAAATTTTATGAAAACGAACCATTACCCAATGGCTTTTATACCACACAAAATATGGCTCTACGTTACGCGCTGGAATCCACCTATATGAGTATTAAGTGGTATGAAGAAGAGAAAGCAGCGGGGTTATGGAGCGCAGAGCATGAAGAAGAATATAATGGAGAGCTAAAGCTCGTAAAAATCATTAAATCCAGAATTACGCGACTGAAAAACATCAAATCAGGAGGCAAGGTATGAAGATTAACACAGAAGATAACCTTGAGAACTGCCCGGACTGCGGCGAGGATATGCCTGGCGGGAACGTTCGGTGTACAAGCTGTCAGCGCCAGTACGAAATTGAAAATATGACCGAGGACGATTACCGCGCACATGAAGCCCTGTTCCCGTCAGCCAGCATTGCGCCACAACTGCCCCTCATTACGTATACCGTGGGCGTGAAATCAGTATCAGATATGCTGACTCAACAGGAACAACAGCGGTATAAAAACGCCATACGCGAGGCGATAAAGGCTGCATATCCTGCCTATGACGTTGTGGTAACACTGGACAGCACCATCGGCGGCGCAGACTGTCAGGTGAGTAATGATCCGTATGGTGAAACGGATATAGCGGAACATACGCATTCTATCGCCCACAGTGTCTGGATAGGGGCAGCGTGGCTGGATAAATAAGGGAACAGCCCAAACAGCCGCGAAAGCGGCTTTTTTGTGGCCGTAGGAGAGACTTACCGTAAACCCGGCTTTGCAGTGTGGGGGATTTTACGGCTAAAAAGCCGTAATGCTTTCTGAGTCCTCGCTGGCGCTGCGGGGCTTCCGGCGTAGACGCCTCCCATGCGCTCTGCGCATCTAACGGGGAATTAAACGAGGAGCGTAAAAAAGGCCACTGGCGCGACCTTTTGCAATATTCATATCATTCACCATCAATATAAGTAAACATTTCCACTAATCATTAAGCCAGAGATTCATTATTAAACGCGCTGGTAATTGTGGTTTTCTTATCTTTTTTTCTCCTGTAACAACCACATTACTAAGACTCATATTAATATTAGCAATGTCACTATAAGAAAATAAATCAGATACTATATAATTAATTTCATCAGTAACAGGTGTTGCTTTAAACTGATAACCATCAACATCAAAATGGCTCTCTGTATCTAACTTAATGCCATGAGCAAGTAGCGTCATATGTGCCAGTTCTAAACATTGACGGGTTGCGCGTTCCTGAATTTCTTTTAACGCATTAATGTAGTGTACTGTCAGTTCTTTTAACTCAGATAGTTCGGTTGATGAATAACCGCTGCTTTCAGCCTTTTTTACACCATTAAGAATAGAATTAACTGACCATTGAATTGACGATTCAAATTCAATAATACTTTGAACAATGTCAGCACATTGATAACGTTTCTTATCCTCAGCATCAGGGGTAAATTTACTGTTCAGATTAACAATCCCATGCGCCACTGACTCTGGCTCCAGTGCATTTTCATCAGCAATCAGCTTTTCAGGCTCGTTATTAACCATAAACCACCTCAAATACACCATGACTGGATGATGCCAGTCGAATAAAAACAGAATCACCCTCATCATCTATAACGTCTACACCCGGTAATGTCAGATGTTCCCGGCTAGCCGTGACCGGATAGGATTTACCTGCCGTAAAGAAATTAACCGCTTCGCCTGGCTCTATGCAAATTACAGAGATGATTGTTGCCATGATTGCCGCCTTTATTATTTTGATAAGATCTAACATGCCCCGTTGTATGGGGCTATTGAATGTTTAAATACCAAGTTGTTTTTTTGTATATTCAATATCTATAAAAGGCGTCCAGTTACCTTTGTAAAATTCAGTGGCAGCTTGTTTAAGAGTAATCAAACCAGCTTCAAAGTCTTTCTTTACTGAATCATGAAAACAAGGAATATCAAATGCTTTTTTCTTGATGCTCATATCATTATCCCGCTGTATGTTTAACTTGAGATAATTATAACACTTGCGTTATATAACACAAGTGTTATTTATGGCTTCTTGAATATTTTCGTTTTGCTCGTCAGCATGATCCAGTCACCATTATCTAACCTCGCGACCTCATAACCTTTTGATACCAGATTATTAAGTTGTTGCACTGAATTAATCCCGGCTGCTTGAGCTGCTTTTTCACGATTACCGTCATAGTAATCATTCACCATCTGGACAATAGAAATACGCATAATGACCTCTCATTAAGAACATCAATAGTATATAACGATTGTGTTATATATCAAGAGTAAGCCATCACATTGAACTGAACTGGACAGAAACACCTGAATGTCCAGGTAAGCAAGGAATTAAACGAGAGGCGTAAAAAAGGCCGCTGGCGCGGCCTTAGTTCGGTAACTGGTGCTGTTTCAGTTTGAACAAGCAGTAACGGAAACCTTTACGACAAAAGACTGCGAGGGCAAAACAAATGGTGGCAAGAACAAAAACCATCCCAGCCCTGATCGCCTCACTGCCTCCGAATGAATACATCCATACTGATGCAAAAAGCCTTACAGCGGCATTGATAACTAAAATGAAGCCTGAAAAGCCAAAGAAGAAGAGTCCTAATGCAGCAAAGAGAGTCGTGGTATTTACGGCATAACCCTTTGGTTCTAATATTTCTTTTGGAAATTTTGGCATAAGACTCACCTTTATTTAATTCCAGGACTAAATGGTTAAAGCCATTCTACTAAGCCAGATCTCCCGCTACAAGCGGAACTGGACAGAATTGCTGATGTGTCCAGCTGCCGGACAGCCGTAGCGCGGCCTGTTAAACCTATCGATGCCTACATGAGTTTATGAGCAATAAACCCGACAACAATGGTAAGTGTGATCAGCGCAAAATTTTTAGCCAGCAATAACCATACTTCATCCTTGCTATTTGATGACGGAACGCCCTTAAACAGACCTGCAAGACAAAGTAACCCAATCGCCCATGCGAATGTAATATCCCGTATTCCAAAAGGAACAATAAACCATGACCAGAGAAGTGTTAATGAATACGCTCCATAGATAACACCAACGACCCATAATGCGATTGGTAAAAATACTAGCATTATTCATTTCCTTTTTAATTTTATTGCAGCCATTCTACCTGGCTAGATCCCTCACTGCCAGCAGAACTAGATAGAATTACTATTGTGTCCAGGTAAGCAGAGAAAGCCGCAGCTCGGCTTATTCATCTAGAATCAGGCAGGTCTCGAACAGATTTCCTGTTTCATCAAAACTAAACCAATATGCGTTATAGTCTTTATCTTCGCAGTTTACATAAAGTTTTCCTGTAAAGTTTAAATCGGTGTAGGTTCCATCCTGATTATCTTTGAGTAACCGTCCTTCTTCGGAAACAACATAGAATGGACAGAAAAACTCTAAATCTTTTGTGCAAAAATTTTCAGAAGTGGCGGCTTCGGGTAGTGGTCTTTTCTTATACGTGATATTATTTACAAAACCCATTATTGTTACCTAATGTTTATGGACTTAAAAACCTGAACGGCCAGGTAAAGAGGAAAAGCCGCAGCGCGGCTTATTCGGATTGGATTAGCTTATTGAAATCCTGCGTCACAGTAATAGTTTTGACTGTACCGTATTGTTGAGCAAGGCGAGCCATTACGCGCTGTTCTTCGGTAATGTCATAATGTCATAATGACAGGATGCTGCAATCGTAGTAACCAGTTCTTCAGGTGTTGGCTGACGTTCGGTGCTCAATGCATTTTTAATAGATTTCACCATTATTCTTTGTCCATTAGCTTTCGATTAAATTTAAATTATTATACTAGGCCAGATCCCATACTGCCAGCAGAACTGGACAGAATAACCTGAGTGTCCAGCGTCGAAGGGATATAAACGGGAGGCGTAAAAAATGCCGCTTATGCGGCATTTCAAAACAAGGAAATTAACACATACGCTGACAACACCAGTCCTCCCAGCGTGGCAAGATGACTGATAAAACCTTTGCAGAAATAAGCTGCACCGACAAGCACCAATAGACCCAACAATACGTAATTGCTGATTTCAGTTTCATTGCCAAACATTAAACCCTCGTCTTAACACAGATTTAAGTAGTTTCAATATACAATGCCAGCCCCCTCGCAGCAAGCAGAACTGGGCAGAATTACCTGAGTGTCCACCCCATTGCGGCGCAAAATCAAATATGATCACCAGAAATACTCAATATGTGATTTCGCATGCGAAATCTATTGCGTATCATTATTGATACTCAATGGTTTTTCTGTATACTGTTTGTGTCGTCCTTAAAGCACGACAATCAACGCAGAGGCAGATAGCTGCTTCTGCATCTGGCGAAACGCCTGACTCATAGGAGTGTGTATGAAATACTGTAATCATCTCATTACATTACTGAAATGCTCTCTCAAGTCGTACCGCCCCTTTTCAAACATTTCGCATGCGAAATCTTAAGGACAGATCCATGACCCTGAAAATTGGACCCATCGGAAAACTCATCGTTGTATGCAGCCAGAAGGGCGGAATCGTTAAATCGCAGTCATCCAGTGAAATTGCACATGACCTTCGTAGTGCTGGCTTTCGTGTGCTTGAAATTGATATGGACTGGACAACTGGTCTGACTGAGAGGGCTTTCCCCGATGACTTACCTTATGAAATTGAACGTGAACCTTTAAGTAACAGTTTTACTCCTGGCGAGGCGAACACATATCAGCTTTTCTTCCCGGATACAGAGGTTCGACCCATTGAACTTCCCGGCGGGCGCTTCTTTATTGGTGCTACCAGTGAACTAAATGAAATTAACTATCGCAACAGCGATTGCATGTTCGACTTCAGAGACCGTATTGAAGAACTGAAGAAGCAGTTTGATTTTATTATTGCCGATTCAGCACCATCATATTCGAATGTCATGATCGCAGCTCATATGTCAGCTGATTACCTTCTGATCCCTACTCTGCTGGAGAAACAGGCCCGTAATGCAGTAGGTAAACAGCTTGCCTATATGCAGAAAATTAAGCGGAACTATAACCCTTCTCTCCAGTTTATGGGGACGTATGTGACACAGACGCAGGTGAAAAATTACAAAAAGCCGCTCAAAGAAGGGTACCTGGGGCCTATTGATACACTGAACCTGAATCTCCTCATCGAGATCCTTCAGGGTAAGGGGTACTCCGAAGAATACATTCTCGCTTATATATCATTTGTACCTGCAGCTGCAAAAGAGGCGATCGAGCTTGGTCTATCCTTTGATGAATATGACCCTAAATGTCTTCCTGCAATCCAGTATAAAGAACTTACACAGAAAATTATTAAGCTCGCTGGAGGTAAGTGATGACTAAGAAACCGTTCATGAAACGACTCCAGGCGCAGCAGGAAATGAAAAAAAATGCGAATGCTGTACCTGATATCGAACATGTCATTGTAAACAAACAGCCAGATGAGCAGAGCCATGATATAGCTGCGCACCAGATTATGGCGGATATAGCACGCCCGGACATCGAACCAGATGGTCAGATAATCCGTGTAGATATAAATCTTGTATATGCTGAAGAACAAGTGCGACCTGAAGAAGACTTCGATGAAGAAGTTATCGAGGGTATGTCTGACACCTTTGAAACTATAGGGATGCTTACCCCACCTCGTTGCTATCCTCGTGACAGGCGCGGCTACCAGATATGGTTAGGCGAAACGCGAGTTCGTACTGCTCGAAAACGTGGTGATACCCATATTGATATTTATGTTGGTAAACCACCGCGGGAAAGAAAAGAACGCATCATCGGCCAGCTCATTGAAAACCTGCAGCAGTCTGGTTTGAAACCATTAGCGACTGCAAAATCGTTTTATGAGCTCAAGCATCAGTTCAACATGACAGGTGAGCAGATCGCAAAAACGATGGGAAAACCTACCTCGTTTGTCAGTAAACACCTTCGTCTCATTGATGCACCAGAAAATGTTACTGCCCTTCTTCGGGATAAAGTTACATCCGATGTCGATCTGGCATACACATTGATTCAGGTGAATGAAAAATCCCCCGAAGAAGCCGAGAAGCTCGTCGCAGCTGCGAGGGAGTCAGGTATTTCACGCGCGCAGGTTAAAGCTGTTCTTGATGAAGTAAAGAACAAAGGCAAAGATAAGATTTCGCATGCGAAATCTAAGGCTCAGAGCAAAAAGCCTGCCAGGCCTGTAGACAGCAATTCAGGTGTAAAACCCTGGCAGGTCGTTGTCGACATAGACGGTCAGCAAGGGACCATAATGACTGACCGCGCGCCAGACGCAGAGGGATATGTGTGGGTGAAACTGGAAATTGGTGAAATTTCAGTTGATGCATCTGAACTCCGTGTTAAAGGGATGCGATCTCAGTAATGAAATCTACTCCGTTCACCGAAATGGCCACGGAATTCCGTGGCCAAATTGTCCGCCTCTGGGCGCTTCAGTATCCCGGAACTCAATCCGAAGCAGCTGCCGCACTAACAGAAGCGGCTATCAAACTTGGGTACGTAACAAGAAGCAGGCCTGTACCCGGAGCAGCGTTAACCACATGGTCCTTGAGCCCGGCAGAAACTCCGTTATGGGCTTCTCAGACGGCATTATCGTTGATGCTCGGCGCCGGCTGGAAGCCAGAAAGTAACCAGGAATGGTGTGGAATGTCGGCGCTTATATTCAGATCTAATCGTACACTTCCACTTGAGCAGCTCATCGCTTCCTTGCCTGAGAACATAGACAGGCGAACCGCTACCGGATGGCTCGTGGCTGCAATCGAAGAGGACGCCCATTACCGTTATAACAGGAAATCCAGATGACCTTTCGGGAGCTTGATGCTTGTATCGCAGGCTCTGGCCGTCGTTCTATAGCTTCAGCGTTGATCGCTTTTATTCTTGATGCGCTTGATGACGGACAGGACGGAGTTGATCTTGATAACTTCCAGGGCCACACACACTTCGTTCGCAATAATGTAACTACGGTAGCCAGCTATCTGCAGTTGCATGGGATTATTCAGGTACTGTATTACCGTGATGGTGCTGCAGAACGTCAGTATGAGCCCGTTAATAATTACGGGCGTTGGGCGAAGCAGCACTATCGGCCCTCTCAGGCACTCATACAGCTGCACAGGCGTGATTAATTCATAAGATTTCGCATGCGAAATCTTTAAGTGTCCGATCACCTTATGATGGCCATCGGTAGTTCGTTCCACCTGGTCGTATATGCCGGAGAAAGCATTTCTCGTTTCATTTGCCATTCAGGTGCGATGCCTCGTCCCGCAAACCACACTTTCCCCAGACCGGAATGGTTAATACCGTCCACGACTTTCATCAGCTGGTTGCTGTTGCTTCGGGGCTGAGTATCATCGAACAGGCTCAGCTGCGAAACCCCCGTGGGAGTGAAATCGTTGAGCATGCAACCCGCTTTTGCATATCGATGCCCATTCACCCAGATCCGATCCAGTGCTTTCACCGCTGCGGCTATGATGTCCCTGGTATCCTGCGTGGGAGTCATCAACTTCTCACTGGCCACATTCCCGTAATACGGTTCGCTCACCGTGAACGGTGACGTTTTCACAAATACAGCAATGTGCCTGCAGAACTGCCGCTCGCCCCGCAGCTTTTCAGCTGCACGCTCAGCGTACTGACAGATGGCCTGGCGCATGGATTCATATGTCGTGACACGCTCCCCAAAGGACCTGCTGCAGACAATCTGCTGCTTCGGCGGAGGGGCTTCTTCAAGAGAAATACAGCTTTCACCGTTGAGTTCCCGGACTGTTCTCTCCAGCACAACGCTGAAATTCTTCCTGATAAATACAGGGTTCGCACGCGCCAGCTGCAGCGCTGTAGTGATGCCCATCGAATTAAGCGTCTTTGAAAGTCTGCGCCCTACTCCCCAGATTTCTTCCACCGGCTGCAGGGAGAGCAGTTTCTCCGTTCGCTTCGGGTTATTTGACGTCAGAGCAAGCACCCCTCCGAACTGCGGCCACTCTTTCGACGCCCATTGTGCAGACTTGGCCAGCGTTTTGGTCGGCCCCATTCCAACACCGATTGTCAGCCCGGTACCGGAGCGCACGTGCTCGCGCAGCTGCCGGCCGAAGTCCTCAAAATCGATGCAGCTGTCTATACCGCGAATGTCCAGAAACATCTCGTCGATGCTGTACTGCTCCACGCGCGGCGCCAGCTGCTCAAGGTGAGACATCACCCTGTTGGACATAGATGCATAGAGCTCGTAATTGCTCGAGAACGTAATGATCGGCTCCGGGAATTGTGCCGTCTTCAGCTGAAACCACGGGATGCCCATCTTAATGCCCAGCCGTTTCGCTTCGGCACTGCGCGCGATGACGCAGCCATCGTTGTTACTGAGTACCACAACGGGCCTGTTACGCAGATCCGGACGGAAAACCTTCTCACAGCTCGCATAGAACGAGTTCACGTCAGCGAGCGCAAACATCAGTTCGTACCCCGCGTCTTGTGTATGAATGCCGTCACCACGCCGAATATCTGCAGTTCCTCCGGGTAGAGGGTGGGGTAGGCGGGATTCATCGGCAGCAGGGCGATACGGGGTTTAAGCTGCAGGCGCTTAACGGTGAATTCGCCATCTGTTTCCGCGATGACAATATCCCCCTGCATGGGTTTTTCGGCTTTATCGACAACCATTAAATCGCCGGAGTGCAGGCCCATGTCTTTCATCGAATCGCCAATGGCCCGGACAAAGTAGGTCGCGCTGGGGCGACGGATACAGTAGGCATTCAGATCCAGTTCGTCTTCGGTATAGTCCGCGGCCGGTGACGGAAAACCTGCCGGACAACGCTCTGTGAAAAGTGGTGCGGTGGACAGTGCTGGTTCAGATGCGGGAGTGACAAAAAGGATCATGGCATACCTCTTAAAATACCTGTTTTTATATACAGTATTATTTAAGATATTTCCCGTCCTGCAAGGAGAATTTTATTTGCTCGTGCCAGGTCATTGTTATGGCGTATAAAACAGGTTGTGGGTTATCCACAGAAACGGTGCATAACCCTGTGAGTGGATGCCAGGTATCTCAGCGTCTGCTAAGCCAGCGGCTCTATAAGTTCCCGGCCCTGGTTCCCCGGATTGCCAACTGCCCGGCTGACGGCGTGCCATGTGAAATCTTCGGCGGAAAGACTGCCCTCACGGGCAATGTCTTCCGCCTCTTTACCGGTTGTGTTTTCGCTGAGCCATTTACGTGCGGCATCAGGTGAGTACACGAGCGGTCGCCGATCGTGAATGTCCAGCAGTCCCTCATCCGCAGCTGCTGTGACGATCAGGAATCCTTCCTGGTCATTGCCGTTTTCAAATGGTTGTTTCCCGATGGCTGCGAGCAGGAGTGGATTTCCGTCCTTACGGTAAATGAAAAACGGCTGTTTCACGCCGTTTTGCTGTTTCCATTCGAACCAGCCGTCGGCAAAAACAATGGCCCGTCCGTGCTCCCAGAGTGGCCTGAACATCCGGCTGTTGGCCGCAGTTTCACTCCGGGCGTTGATAAGAGCGGGCTTGTTCCACCACTCCGGGGCATAACCCCAGAGAACAGGATCAAGATGCAGCTGCGAGTGGCGCTCACTCAGCAGCAATACTCGCGTTCCGGGCGCGACGTTGTAGCGGCCGACGGGCTCCGGATCATACGGAATATCCCGTTCTGCTTCTTCTCCGAGAAAGGCCAGGTACTCCTCGCGGGAGTTGTACTGCGTAAACCGACCGCACATATCGTTTCTCCGGTGAAGATTTCGCATGCGAAATCTGTGTTTTCTTCAGTTCAGAACATAGGCCGTATTTCAGGTTCCTGCCATCGTGTGGCCTCCGTGCCGCTACTGTAGCCGGGACGCTGCGAATGCAAGGGTTCACTCTGTCGGTGTCCTCACCCGGTCGCAGTTAATTTCAGAGGCATTACCCGCTGTCTTCCCGTCGTTTTCCGTCTCAATTTTCGCCGTCAAACCGTCCAGCCAGCGTGGGCTTTTTCACTGCGCTGCGGCTTGCGGCACCGCCCCTGCATTCTCCGCTTTTCGCCCGGCTGTCGTATCGGCACGGCGTAACTGGCGCCGCATTTGAGAAAGGAGAACTACCATGTCCCGATTTATCCAGGGTAATTGCGTCCATATCATGTCCGGCTTTCCGGATAATGCTGTCGATTTCATTCTCACCGACCCGCCATATCTGGTAGGTTTTCGTGACCGTCAGGGGCGTACCATCGCCGGCGATAAAACCGATGAATGGCTGCAACCCGCCTGCCATGAGATGTACCGCGTGCTGAAAAAAGACGCGCTGATGGTGAGCTTCTACGGCTGGAACCGCGTCGATCGCTTTATGGCCGCCTGGAAACAGGCCGGATTCAGCGTTGTTGGCCACCTGGTGTTTACCAAAACCTACACATCGAAGTCCGCATATGTGGACTACCGCCATGAGTGCGCCTACCTGCTGGCAAAAGGCCGTCCGACCCTTCCGCAAAACCCGCTGCCGGACGTGCTGGGCTGGAAATACAGCGGCAACCGCCACCACCCGACCGAAAAACCCGTAACCAGCCTGCAACCGCTGATTGAGTCCTTCACGCATCCCGGTGCGATTGTGCTCGACCCCTTTGCTGGCAGTGGCTCCACCTGCGTGGCCGCACTACAGGCCGGGCGGCGGTACATCGGTATTGAGCTGCTCGAACAGTATCACCGGGCCGGCGTTCAGAGGCTGGCAGCTGTCCGGCGTTCAATGTGCCTGCCCGCTGCCAACGGTGACTGGCTTCCGGAGGCTGCATGACGAATTACGCCGGAAACGAAGCGCTGCGTGCCGACGTTGCCGCCCTGGCAAACAGCATGTGCGATCTGCGCGCCACGCTCAATGCGCTGGAATCCCGCTACCGGTATGACGCGGAGAACCTGACGGAGCGCCTGGCCCGCCAGACAATTTGCCGCATCAACACACTTTATCTTGAAGCATACCGGCAGGCGCTGGAGCTGGACTCCAGCTTTAAAGACTGACACGGGCGGGCGGAAACGCCCGTCAGAAAACGACTCTGGAGAATCAAAATGTACGGAACACGCGAAGAACTCTGCACCCGGCTCGAAAACATGTTCACCCCCGACGAGCCGCTGGTACTGCTGGTATGGACCGAAGAAGCTTTTTATGTCGCCTGCGGTGAACTTGATGTAAAGCCGGAGCCTGCCGAGATTCAGGGACTGATGGAAACAACCGGTAATACGGATATGGCTGTATATCGCAGGGAAGGCGTTACAAATTCCGGCGTATGCGACCTTCTGGTACGACACCGGGAGGCCGTGGCACGCGAGGTAAGCGTTCCCGCGGCGCTGCTCATGCGCGTACTGCGGCGACAGGAAGGTGACCTGGAAAATCTTGTCGGGCAGGCATGGGAGGCGGGCCGACCCACTCCTGAATCCCTCAAACAGGCACTACACGATGTCAGAATGCTGATGGAACGGATCTGATGCAGCCACAGGGCCGGGAGCAATCCTGGCCCTGCCGGTCCAGAAAATCAAAAGGATGTCGCCAGCTCCTCTGTTCCGGCGCGACCTCCACGGCGTTACGGCCGCGCGGTGAGTAACGTTCGTGCGGCCTGCGGCAAACGCCGTGCCTCTACTCTAGCCCGAACGCTGCAAATGCAAGGGTTCACTGACGTCGATGCTTTCACCCGGTCGCCGTTTGTTTAAATGCCTGTCGCGGTTCTTCCCGTCGTTATCTCGCTCAATATTCGCTCGTTAACCGTCCAGACCCTCTCCGCTGTTTACCGGCGCTGCGGCTTCATGCATCGCCCCTGCATTTTTCGCTCCCTGTCGGGCTGTCGTGTCGGCACGGCGTAAGCCGGAACTCAGACGACATCGACCACGGAGGAATTTCTATGAGCATTACGACCACCACGCCCGCTGTCTACGTGGGCACGTATCACAAATACAACTGCGGCAGCATTTTTGGCAAATGGTTTGACCTGACGGAGTTTAACTGCAGGGAGGATTTTTACGAGGCCTGCCAGGCGCTGCACGCCGATGAATGGGATGCCGAGTTTATGTTCCAGGACTGGGAAGGCATTCCGTCGCAGTTCGTCTCTGAATGCTCCATCGACTGGGATTTTATCGCCGCGTACAAACAGGCTGAAGAAGAGGGCAGGGAGGCCGCGTTTATCGCCTGGGCGGAGTATACCGGCGAGTGTGACTATGACGCGTTTGATGATGCGTACCGGGGAGAGGCGGAAAGTGAGGAAGACTATGCGCAGGAGATGGTTGACGATAACGGCCTGCTGAATGAGGTGCCGGAGCCGCTTCGCAGCTACTTCGATTATGAGGCATATGCCCGGGATTTGTTCAGCAGCGGCTATGTGTTCCATAACGGCTATGTCTTCAGTAACTGATTTTACCCGGCAGGCGGTTTAGCCGCCTGTCAGCCTGCGCGAAAAACCCTGGCAGGCTCTGCCTGCCGGTGAAGTACGCTGCGCCTGCGGCGCCGCGTATCTCTGCCAGTGCCTTATGTCCCTGTGGGGTCAGAGTATGAGTATCAATGTGTTGTAGCCGGTCGGCGATATTCCTGTTCTGTTGATAATCTCTGCATTGTCGTTGTCGTTGTCGTTGTCGTTGCCAATAGTGGCCATACCGATGGCGTACTGGCTGATATCGCTGTCCTGTCGGTTTTTCTTCCTGTTGTGTCTGCCTGTGGGCGACTTCCCTGACGGGAACCGGCGCTGTCGTAAACGGAGCCGGTAAACCGTCTCCGCCCTGTCGGGCTTCCATCGCACTGTCGCAGGTTTAACATCACGCTTGCGGCATCCGTCTACGGATGCGCCGCTCTCACCAGCCCGGCGGTAATGCTGCCGGGCCTCTTCGGGGCAACGCCGTTTCGCGCCCGCGCGTTCCGTCGTTGCGGCGGGTTCCTGCTCATTCCCTGCCTGGTTATTTCCCCCTTTTGAGTCCTTTCGCCGGGGCTGAGACAAGCACAGCCGCTGTCAGCTGTCCAGGGTAAATGGCACGCGGTAAACCGCGCCCTGGACATCCGCCATCGCCCGCGCTGGTTTACGCCCCTGCGGCGAACGGCTCTCAAACGGGTGAAGGTAACAACCAGCGGGGGCGTTCAGCAGGTCCCCGCAAAACGTCAAAACCGCGGCCCCGGCAACTCAACGGGTGATGGTTTTTTAAAAGCAAAACAGGTTCAGAAGGAGGAGCAACATGAGCGAGGCACTGGCGGTTTTACCCGACGACACCTTTACCCGCGAACAGGCTGAGGCCGTTGCGGCGCAGTACACCAACGTGGCAATTGAGGACGATCAGGGTACACATTTTCGCCTGGTTGTCCGTAAGGACGGTGAAATGGTCTGGCGCACGTGGAACTTTGAGCCGGGCGGCACGTACTGGCTCAACCGTTATATCGCGGACTACGGTATCCGCAAGCCGCAGTAAGAAAGAGGTGCCCTGCCGGAGTGGGCAACTCCGCAGGGCCGGACAATCATCAATCAGTGAGGTATTAACTATGTCAGTAACCGATGTTAAAGCAAAAGCACCCAAAAAAGCGAGCAGCAAAAAAATCACGAAGGCGCAGGAAGAAGCCCTGAAGGCCGCCCTTGAGGCCGCTGTCATCGAGTATGTTCCGCTGTCCAGTCTCGTTAAATCACCTTTTAACGTGCGCACTATCCCGTATTCCGTAGACAGCGTTCGCGGTCTGGCTGACTCCATCGGGGCGCTCGGGCTGCTTCAGAACCTGATTGTGCATGCGCTGGCCGACGGCAGTTACGGCGTAGCCGCAGGTGGCCGCCGACTGACAGCCATGCAGCTTCTGGCAGAAGAAAACCGTCTCCCGTCCGGTTACACCGTTGCCGTGAAGTGCGTCTCAGACGACATTGCCGCCCTTGCCTCCGTCGCTGAGAACGAGCAGCGCGCCGCCATGCATCCTGCCGAGCAAATCGCAGGTTTCCGTACGCTGGCAGAGCAGGGCAAAACCCCCGCGCAGATTGGCGATGCGCTCGGCTTCGGCTCCCGCCACGTGCAGCGCATGCTGAAGCTGGCAAACCTCTCTCCGTCACTGATGGAGAAGCTCGCACAGGACGAACTGACCGTTGAGCAGTGTCAGGCGCTCTGTCTCGAAGACGATCATGCCCGTCAGGCCGAAATCCTCGATACCGTTAAAGCCAGCTGGTCGAGCGCGCCCGCACACCTGATTAAACGCGCCATTACCGAAACCGAGATGCGCACCGACAACGCCAAATTTCGTTTTATCGGGCGCGATGCCTACGAGGCTGCAGGGGGTTACGTCCGTGAAGATCTGTTCAGCCAGGACGAGGGCGACGGTACGGCTGACTGTGTGCTGGTTGAGCGTCTGGTGCAGGAGAAGCTGGAGCGTATCGCTCTGGACATTCAGCAGCGTGAGGGCTGGGCATGGAGTCGCGGACGCGCAGCCCGCATCTGGTACCACGGCGAAGACGGTAAAGAGTTCGTTCAGCCTGTTGAACCCGAGCCTGTATACACCCCTGAACAACAGCAGCGTCTTGATGCGCTGCGGGAGCAGTACGACACATATGACAGCGTTTGCGACGAGTCGGATGCGATCGAAGCGGACATCCTCGCCATTCAGGAGGCGGCAGAAGTCAGCGCGTGGACTGACGACATGAAGTCAGGCGCGGGGGTGATGGTCAGCCTGTACGAAGGGCAGGTGTACGTCCAGCGCGGTGTGCGCCTGAAAGCGGATATGCCGGAAGAAACCGAAACCAGCAGCGTAACGGTGCCGTTCACCTCACGCCAGCCCGACGCCGCAGAGGGGATCAGCGTTCCGCTGCTCACGAAAATGACCTCCGAGCGTACGCTGGCAGTCCAGGCGGCGCTGATGCAGCAGCCCGAAAAGGCGGTGGCGCTGATGGTCTGGCGCATGTGTACCTGCGTATTTTCAGGCTGTCTGACCACGACTCACCCGTTCCGTATCAGCCTGACCGTGTCCCACGGCAGCCTGACGGAGAACGCCCCGTCCGGTAAGGATGGCGCCGCGTTTGAGATGCTCATGACCGAACAGACAAGGCTGAAAGCCCTGCTGCCGGAAGGGTGGGAGAAGGACTTCACCACCTTCTTTGCCCTTGACGGCGGTGTTCTGATGTCGCTCATGGCCTTCTGCACGGCCTGTTCCGTTGACGGGGTACAGACCCGCGATATGGGACACACCTCGCGCAGTACCCTCGATACGGTCGAGGCGGCAATCGGGTTCCATCTGCGCGACTGGTGGCAGCCGACGAAGGAGAACTACTTCGGCAGCCTGAAACATCCGCAGATTGTGGCCTCCCTGAAAGAGGCGGGGCTGACGGGCGCGGCGGGTGACGCGGAGAAGATGAAGAAGGGCGATGCAGCAGCGCATGCGGAGCACTTCATGCAGCACACCCGCTGGGTTCCGGCATGGCTGAAAGGACCGGAGCCTGCGGCTGAATCCGGTGCTGACGACGCTGTTTCAGATACCGACAGCACTGACAACGACACCACCAACACGGCACACGCCGCCTGATAACGGAGCGCCGCCCTGCGGGGCGGCGATAAGGAGAGACCCATGCGCACTGTTCTGACCCCCGATGTACTGAAAACGATGTCCTGTGATGAGTTTGAGGACTGGCGTGACAGCGGCGAAGACTTCCGCCGCGAACTGACCCACGCCGTCATGCGTGACCTGTCCTGCCCTGAAAACTGGGACATGAACGGCGAGTACCGCAGCGAGTTCGGCGGCTTCTTCCCCGTGCAGGTGCGCTTTACGCCCCCGCACGGCAACTACCATATTGCCGTGTGCAGTCCAGGTGCCATCAGTCCGGCGTGGATGGTGGTGTTCGTTCCCGCCAGCGGTCGCCCGTTCTCCGTTATTCGTACCCTGAGCGGCTACCAGCCGGAGCTTGTCAGCCACACCGTCAGCCTGACGGCGCGTCTCGATGCGGACGGATACAGTCAGGCCAGCATCATCAGCATTCTGGCAGCGGAGGGCGCGGCATGATACCTGCAAACCTGTCACTGGTTCCCTTCAGTCCTGAGCGACGCGCCGCGATGGAGGCCATCGCGGAAGTTGAGCGCAGGCGGTCGCGCGGCGCGGTGTCCACGATGTATCCGTATGCCAGCGCCTTTTTCCGGCGGCTCACGGGCAGCACGCGCATCTCACTCAGGGAAATTAATTATTTTTCGCCGGTGCTGACGGCGCGGGAGCTGCGGGGCAGCAGGGACAGCTGGCTCAGTGCCATCGATGCCCTGATTGAAAGCCGCGGGACGCGTTGCTGGCTGCCGCTTCCTGTTGGTGCCGGTCAGCGCCTCTTTCCGGAGGTGGCCTTTCAGCAGACCGAGCGGGTTCGCTGTCAGGACGCGCTGCGGGATGAAAAATACACCCGCCAGCGCCACAAAGAACGGTGTCAGCGTGAGCGGGCGTACCAGGCGCTGGCGGGGCAGGCGGAGATTGAGCTGGCGTTTCATACCCCGGAAACGGTCAGCAGCTGGAGCGCGCGCTGGTCGGGGACTGAACTGCGTCAGTTCGACCTGGAGGAAATGTTCTGGCGCTGGAGCGAGCGTTTCCCGTCACTGGCGCCAGTGGAGCGCTGGATGACGGAGAGCCAGCCTTTCTGGACTGTTATGGCTGAAACGGATGCGCTGGCGCGGGAAAGCACTGAGTCTGTCAGGCAGCTGGAGCGCTGGATGGTCCCCAACAAGCTGACCGCGCGGAGTCAGGTATGAAGTGGCGTTACTCGCTGCGCTGGAAGCGTCCCGGTCCCTGTCCCGGTGAACCTGAACTGGCGTCAGAAGTGGTGGAGGCAGGGAAGCCCGCCCCTGAGTCCGTGATGTCACTGTGGGTGGCCGGAGCCGGATATGCTGTCTGCGTTGATTTTCTGTGTGACAGACAGATCAGACGCTGGACCGACGAGCGTAAGGCTGCCACCCGCCGACGGAATCTGGCGCGTCGTGTTAACAGAATTGCGCCGCTGTTTGCTGATGAACTCATCGGGCGGGAACTTGCGGCGCGACCGGACTATTATCGAGGGAAGTCTCACCGGTGAGTTTTGTTATTATCCCCTGGAAATCTTCAGGGCTGCAGGAGCCGGAGAGCAGTCGTGGTCTGCAGCCATAAAAGGAGGCTGATTCTGAATAAAGGACTGACATTATCGGCGCTGGTTGCCATGACGCCGGAGGATTATGAGCAGTTTCGCTCTGATGGCTGGTCTTCTCGTCAGGTGCTGACGCAGGCCGTGCTGCGGGAGTTGCTTTTGCCGGAGGGCTGGGTGGTTTCACCCGAGAATCACACTGAATACGGTGGCTTATGGCCCGTTAGCCTGCGGTATGTTCCATCGCATGGCAGACACTGGTTCATGCTGACCAGCCCCGGCGAAGTCTGTGACCACTGGATGCTGTTGCTTCAGTCAGCCAGCGGACAGCGGATTAAATGTCTGCTCAGAATGCCGGTGCTGGATACCTTTCGGATAAACAGCCTGCTGCTGCGGGCTGATGTGCTGGATAAAAAACGGTACACGCTGGCGGGGCTGGCTAATGAACTGGCTGGCATCACCGTTACGGCAATATCCGGGCGTCGTCCCTGACGGGACACGGCTGTCGTGAACAGAGCCAGCAAGCTGTCTCTGCCCTGCGGGCGTCCATCCTGACGCAACGTCAACCCCTGCGCTTGCTGCGTCCGTAAACGGACGCGCCGCTTCACCCTGTCGGCGGTAAACTGCCGACAGTCCTCTGACGCCCCGTCGTTCCGCCGTGTCGGGTGTGTTCATCCTCTCCCCGTACCTCTGGCGAGCCCTCTCCCGTTAAGTCCCCGGGCGGAGGGCTGGTCGTAGCACCGCCGTGTCGTCATCCGAAGGGTGAAATGCACTCCGCCAAAACTTTTTGCGAAGGATCGCAAAAACTTTTGTCTCCGCCCTTCTCCTGCCGCCCCGCCGTTGCTCCTTTGCCCTTTGCCGCCAGGGAACTCACCGAGAGATGGATTAACCACCAGACAGGAGGAAAAGCAGGATGAACACACAAAACGTCAACGTCAAAACCGCCACCAAAGAATCTACCGAAAGATGGGTGAAAATCTCGTCCCTGCGTACTGATGGCTTTGTGCGCAATATCCATTCCCGTAACCCGTTCGATGTTATTCGCGCGGACGTGGTGCTGGCCCGTATGGAAATACAGGCTAACCGGGGGTGTGGCCTGCACTACGAGATTTATGAGTCCCGTCTGCTGGGTATGGCTATGCGTTACCTGGCAGAACTGCCACTGAAAGACCGTCCTGTATTTATCGGCACAGCGGCAAAAAGAGGCTACATGCTGACACTGGCGGAGGAAGAACGCGCACAGGGTGAATGTGACGATCTGATGAACGAGCTGGCGGCAGATTACTGATTACTTAATCGGCTGGCGGCATCCCCTGCCGCCAGCAACAACGGAGAAACATCATGAGCAACGGTAACACGAACAGTACGTTCAGCTTCGACGCATGGGAGAAAAACGCGCTCAGCGAGCTTGATACCCTGCAAAACCACGTCAGTAAAGCCCTGATGAAGTACCAGAGCAATACGGACAAAACCGCGCTGGGCGAGTCTGCAAACCGCTATATGGGCGAACTCAGAACCGCTGTCACGCGCATCCAGAAGGCCACGCCAGCCATTCAGCAGAAAGTCGATGACATTGCCGACATGCTGCACCTGATGGCGCATTTTTCCGGCATCACGTTCGAAGAATAACCACCACGGCGAAATATCAACGCCATTAACCAGAAGGAGATAAACCATGCACTTAAATCTGACCGAATCCTGCGCTGAAGCGGGTATTTATGCGACCAGTGAGGCCGAACGCGCGTACTGGCTGAGCCGCGAAAAGTCATATCTGACCGCGCCCGTCGAAATCGACGTTCACGCCTTCCATGATGCGCTGGGGCTGATGTACCCGATGAACTGGCGCAGCAGTGAGAACGGCGAGTGTGAAACCTTCATGCTGGCGGAAATGGTCTGCGGCAATGTGACCGAAATCTACGCGCGGATCGGTATCCGTTATTACCGGATGCGCGACTACAGCAACCTTGACCACGCGGAGATTCTGGCACGCGTTAAGGAGGGAGTGCAGCGCCAGAAATGAGAAAAGCAGGCTTTCGCCTGCCTTAACCCGCCGGATTTACCCGCTTGCAACGATTAATCCGGCCTTCACCAAAAGGAACAAACCAATGCAATTCAGTGAAGTTTCGATTGTTACACCGACCGCCCTGTATGTCCAGATGCTTGAGGCGGAAAACGCACCCGTAAAAAAACAGGTGCGTATTAAACGCAGTGATATCGACCGTGACGACATCAGCGCCGAAATGCGGGCGCTGGGCCGTCACATAGCGCACTGCCGGAAGAAGGGGCGCGCCGTTCGTATTCCTGCCATGCGCGGGAGTGAGTGGGGGCAGGTGTTACGCACGCTCGAACTGAAGCGGGCATTTAACTGATAACTGAGCCGCTCCTTACGGGGCGGCATTTAAGGAGAGGAACGATGTCTCAACTCAGTTTTGCCCGCTTTTTTGACCAGGCGAAAGAGGCCGCACCAGTAACACCCGATAAACCCGTATTGCCCGCCATGAACGCGCGGCCGATACCGCACCGTATGATGACCATCGGGGAATCCCGCCGCCAGTTTGTCACCGTGTTCATGGACACCGCCCGCAACCTGCGCCGCTGGGAGGTGTTCAGCGACTTTATCACACTGGCGGCCAGTGAACTGGATATGGCGCAGATAAGAACGCTGGAGAACATCGATCGCAGCCGTGAAATTTGTTCGAAGTACGGCGAGAGCGATATCAGCAATCTGCATACGCTTTTCTGCCTGATGGTCTGCGCACTGGAGGCCAAATTCCACGACTTCCTCGGCGCGATCTTCATGGAGCTTGAGCTGGGCGACGACCGCAACGGACAGTATTTCACGCCGTATCACGTCCAGTCACTGCTGGCGAGGCTGCTGATGCCGGACGTCGACGAAACGATACGCCGTGAGGGATTCGTGACCGTCAGCGATCCGGCAAGCGGTGCGGCGGGAATGATTGTGGCGTATGCGGAATATCTGCTGGAGGCGGGCTATAACCCGTCTGAACATATGTTCGGAAGCTGTATCGATATTGATCCTGTTGCGGCCGATATGGCGTTTATTCAGCTTTCCCTGCTTGGTATTCCTGCCGAGGTGGTCACGGGCAATACGCTGACGATGCAGTTAAACAGGGTGCGGTATACGCCTGTGTACTACATCAACAACTTTGGTAAGCGGCTGGACGATCAGCGCCGTATCAGTGCCATGCGCGAATTTTTGCGCTGTATAAATGACGCTGCATAGCTATCCAGAAGGGCAGGGGAGTGTCCTGCCTTTGGTGGCATCAAAGGCCGCGCGCCTGCGGCGCAGAATAAGCAGGCTGCGCTGACGCGCTGCCTGCGTTATTCCGGCGCGAGGTTGTCTGAAGTTCCTGTCTTTTGGTTAGCTGATTACTATTCTTCATTCTCCTGCTGGTGCATATTCCGACCCAAACCGACCATTGATTCCGATGTAATCCGATCGCACTTTCCGATTTAATTCGACCACTGATTCCGATTTGTTCCGGCCAAATCTGGCCATCCATCGGAATCGGTGATCCTGCCTTCGGAATCCGTGATCGGATTGTCGGAATCCCGCGCTTTTCACTTTTAAAACAATGGACAACACTTTCTCCTGATAACGCATCTTCCGGAGGAGTGTCCCCATGGCAAGACTGAGAACGCGGATGAGTAAAATTAAAGAAGTGTTGCGCCTTAAATTTGACTGCCACCTGGCCAACAGAAGTATCTCGGCCTGCCTGAATATAGGCTGCAGCACTATCTCTGACGTAGTGACCCGCTTCAGAGGCAGTCAGCTGGCATGGCCTTTGCCGGAAGACATGACGGAGTCTCAGCTCGAAGCGCTGTTCTATACCGGACGCGCCAGCGACAGCCATAAACACATGCCGGACTTCCCGCTATGCCATCAGGAGCTAAAACGCAAAGGGATGACCAAAATCCTGCTCTGGCAGGAATATCAACAGGTGGCTGGCGAAAACGCCTACGGCTACAGCCAGTTCTGCAACCTCTACAACGACTGGCTGAAGCTACAAAAACGCAGTATGCGCCAGCATCATGTCGCCGGAGAGAAGCTGTTCCTCGACTTCTGCGGGCCCACAATCCCCATCGTTAACCCGGATACAGGGGAAGTGAGACAGGCGCAGATCTTCGTCGCCACGCTGGGTGCCTCAAACTACACCTACGTCGAAGCCTGTGAAAACCAGCGCCAGGAAAGCTGGCTGATGGCACATACCAGAGCCTTCGAGTTCTTCGGCGGCGTTCCCCTGTTGCTGGTCCCGGATAATCTGAAATCGGCAGTCACCCACGCAGACCGCTATGAGCCGGTACTGAACGAGAACTACCGCAAGCTGGCCCGGCACTACAACACAGCAGTACTCCCGGCTCGTCCGCGTAAACCCAAAGATAAACCCAAAGTCGAAAATGCCGTTCAGGTCGTGGAACGCTGGATCCTGATGCGGTTGCGACACGAAGTGTTCCATACGCTGGCCGCGTTGAATCTGGCTATCAGTGAGCTACTGCAGGATCTGAATGAGCGCCCGTTCCGTCGGTTACCTGGTTGCCGAAAAAGCCAGTTCGAACAGCTGGATAAACCTGCGCTGAAAGCGCTGCCGCCATACCCCTATGAATACGTTGATATCCGCAGGGCAAAAGTGGGTCCGGACTACCATGTGCTGTACGGCAAGCATGCGTACTCCGTGCCTCACGCGCTGGTTGGCAGCCATATCGACATCGAAGCCGGTGCCCGGCTCGTGCGCCTCTATCACAAAGGAATACTGGTCGCCCAGCATCCACGGGCCATGCAACAAGGGGGCTTCACCACGCAGACAGAACATATGCCGGAATCTCACCGCCAGCAGCGGTGGAGCCCGGACAGGTTGCTGTCATGGGGTGAGAGTATCGGCAGTGCCACCCGGGCAGTGGTGGCCTGGCATCTGTATCACCGCCCCCACCCTGAGCAGGCTTACCGGACCTGCCTGGGGCTGCTCAATCTCAGCCGGGAATATGGAGAAGCCCGGCTGGAAAATGCCTGTCAACAGGCACTGTTACTGGAACGCCCCTGGCGGCAGGTGATCCTGAATCTGCTGAGAAACCACCGGGACCGGCAGCAGGATGATACGCCGGATGACACACCTGTAGAGCACAGCAACGTACGCGGTGCCGGGTACTACCACTGAGGAAAAAAAGATGCAAAACAACCTGCTGGAACAGATACGCGCCCTGCGGCTGGGGCACATGAGTAACGCACTGGAACTGCAATGGTCACAACCGATGACCTATACCTCACTGAGCTTCGAAGAGCGCCTTAGCCTCCTGCTGGAGCACGAGTTGCTGCAGCGCGAGGTCTCAAAGGTCAACCGACTGCGGAGGCAGTCGAAACTGAGGCTGGACGCCCAGCCGTCACAACTGGACTATCGCCCGGAACGGGGGCTGAACAGGCAACTGCTCTCACAACTGATGACGGGGGCATATGTACACCGTCACGAAAATATCCTGATCACGGGCCCAACAGGATGTGGGAAAACGTATGTAGCCTGCGCCCTGGGGGAGCAGGCATGCCAGCAGCATATCCAGGTGGCGTACCACCGGTTAACGCGACTGCTGGATGATCTGAACATAGGCCATGCTGACGGCAGTTACCAGAAACAGTTGCTGCAGCTATCCAAAAAGGAGTTGCTTATCCTTGATGACTGGGGCCTTGAAAAGCTGAATACGCGACAGGCATCAGACCTGCTGGAAGTGATGGAAGATCGTTACCAGCGAGGAAGCACCATCATCATCAGCCAGTTGCCGGTAAACGAATGGTACAAACTGGTGAGTAACCCGACGGTTGCAGATGCGCTGATGGACAGGCTTCTGCATAACGGTCACCGGGTTGAGCTGAAAGGAGAATCCATGCGAAAACTGGCGCAAACCGATCAGACGAGTTAAAAACTAGAGTAAGAAATAACCAGCGCGAGAAGAGTGATCGGAATCGCCGGAATCACTGACCGAAATCATCGGAATACGCAGCTGGCGATGGTCTTTATTATTCTGTCGCTGATATGGATATTATCCTTTCTTTTCCGGGCGTCGTCCCTGAAGGGACACGGCTGTCGTGAACGGAGCCGGTAAACCGTCTCCGCCCTTCGGGCGTCCATCCTGACGCAAATTCAAATTCATGCTTGCTGCATCCAGAATGGATGCGCCGCTTTCACCGTGGCGGTAATAAATTACCTCCACTCTGAAGCCCGTAACGGTAATTCGTCTTACGCCGATTTTCCGTTACGGGATGTGTGCATTCTCCTGGTGTGACTATCGCCCGATTTCATCAGTTCGCGGAGGGCTGCTTTTAGCATCAGCCAGTAAGGAAATAAAGGGGTATATAAACGCTGCGCGCCCCTTTATTTCCTTACTGTCAGCTGCTCATTGCCCTTCGCCGCTCAGTGATGAAGTCGAACGATGTAATAACCCAATGAGGAGAAAACCAGAATGCACACATTAAACGTCAAAACCGCCACTCGTGAATCAGCCGAACAATTTAAGATCGATGAACGCCAGCGCTACTCTGTTACAGATGGTGATGAACGTCTGGATTTTATTCCTGCGCTCTTTTTTACGCCTTCTGCTGATAACATGATTGCCAGCTGGTTACGTCAGCATTCAGATTATGATGGCGGTTTCTGGAATTACTGGATTATTCCGCAGGGCACCGGAGGAAACGTTGCTCCGAACTGTGTCAGATTCACCACGACGCAAACCGGATATATCGCACCGGAAGGTGAACAGCGCTATAACATGGTTATTCCCGGTAATTACTTTGAAGCAGAGGTCAGTGCCGATGCTGCCGGAATTATTGCGACCCTGATGATCATGAACTGGTTGTCCTGGCAGGTTGCAGATATGGGGCCTGAATATTCGAAAGTCTGTAAACACCTCGTCGCTCGTCAGGATGCACTGAAAGACTACATCAGTATCATAAAACACCCTGAAGCAGATTTAATTTATCGGGCTATTGATTGACGACATAAATACTGGATGAATAAAAAGACCTCCTGTTGAGGTCTTTTTACTGTTTTGCAAGAGTCTGCGCTGCATTTTTATTATTCTTTATCGCCCGATATGTTGCCTCAATTTTTCTGGCATAGACATATCTTCTCTGCGCCTGTTCTTCTGTTTTTCTGAAACCTGCATTATAAGCGCCCACGGCCTGCCAGCTGACTCCCCACTTTTTGAATGCAATTGCAAGATAGTAAGCCCCGGTGTAGATATTCATACACGGATCGGAAATAAGGTGCTCCGGTTTTATTCCATAACGAGCCAGTTCGTTAAAGTGCTGGGAGTCCACCTGCATAAGTCCGGAGCCAAAGCCCGAAACAGGATTGTAGCCTTTAACGTCTGTGCGGAAGTTCGATTCATTCCAGGAGATTGCCCGAAGCAGATCCGGATCTATATGATAATCCCTTCCTGCCAGATCAAAACAATCAGCAGCGTTCAACATTCCAGAAAAAGCCAACATTAAAAACGTAAGAGCAATCCGTTTCATTTCTTCCCTCCGGGCACCATGCCGGAAATACGTTAACCCATCCCATGCCCAGACTCAACTAATATGCACTCCTCACCACCAAAAGCACCACACCCCACGCAAAATTAAAATTTTGCTGATTGGCCTTCCAAGTCATGTACTTATGTTTTTTAAATTCCACTCAGTTCCAGAGTGGAAGTTTATAAGATTCATTTGCGACTACTGTATGAATCATTGGATATTCATTAATGATTCATGTACGATTCACGATATATATTTCATAACGTTGTGTGATGGTGGATTGTCGGCAATTCGCCATGTGAATCGCCGACGATTCGTCATAAAACCACTGGATGAATCGCCTGCAATCCGCCGGATGTATTGACGGTGGGAAGGCGCTATTCGACAGTCAAAATAATATCCTTCCACAGCACAAAAAAAGGAGATGAGCTTTGGCAAAGATACAAGCATATGTAAGCGACGACGTGGTAAATAAAATAAATGCTATCGTCGAACAGCGTCGTGCAGAGGGGGCCAGGAAAGAAGATGTCAGTAGTTCGAGCGTTATATCGATGCTCGTTGAACTAGGTCTGCGTGTCTATGAGGCGCAAATGGAACGTAAGGAGTCGCCGTTCAACCAGATGCTTTTCAATAAAACTATTCTTGAAGCCGTACTTAAAACACAGTTTATTTCCAGTAAGCTTCTCGCAATGGAGTCCATGAGTCCACATATTGCAGGAAACGATAAGTTTGAGTTCAGGAGAATGGTTCAGAATATTCGAGATGATGTTAAAGAGATCGTGGAAACCTTCTTTCCAGAGTCAGGTGAAGAAACCGATAATGATTAACTATATAGATGTCTTAAAAATCACATTTAACTGTGTTTTTTTAATGACAAGTACTGAAGGTAAAGGTATATTTTATCAGTGTCCTAACTAAAATTTGATTGTCGGCAAGTTTTGTCGAATCGCTGGTACCCAGGGATTGAGCCCCTAAGTACCAGCTACCCACACAGCCTAGCAAGGAGGTTATATGAGTGCGCGCGATCTTATGCGTTCTTCTGATTCCAGTCAATCACAACAAGAAGCAACAGGATTCAAAATTTTTGATAATTCTGAAATTCCTATCTGTATCAGAAATTCTTCTGGTGTCTTTGTATATTCAAATCACAATTTTTCGAATGTTATAAAAGGCTGTGAATATGACTCTGCCTTCTGGTTTGAAAAACTCCCTCTTGAAATTAAATGTTTGCTACTTGAGAGTGAAGTAGAGGCTCTTGCAAATGCAGATGTAGCCATGATTAAGAGTGTTATTATAGAGGGGTCTTTTTACTGGTGTGTATTGTTTCAAGTAATCTATATCAATTCTGAGATATTCATTGCATGGAGTTTTTTAAAAGATGTTGTCTTTAGTAGTTTAAATAGCAAATGCATTTCCTATGTTGCGGGAGATGTGAGTTATTTAAAGAACCCTGCATTAGTTCTTGAGCCTGGTGTATATCAGAGTTTCTGTCTTTTCTTTAGCGGCTTTAGCCACGAATTTATTTCAAAATTATTATGCGTCACGTCTGGCACATCTAAGAATAGGATTTCTAAATCCTATTCGATCATGGGCGTGGATAACAAGGACGATATGATCTTATACCTAAAAGCTAACTCATTTTTGCCAAGTGTGCACAGATATGCGTTTGAGTTGATAAGTGCTAAATGCAGCCATTTATTAAAATGGTAGCTTGTTCTGTTATGGATTTGTTAATAAATGCGTTACTTTTAGTATATCGTTCGGACGGTGGCTTTGAGTTATTATGTCTTTATCGTGATTTTAATAAGGAGGTTGTGATGAGGAGATATAGCAGCTCTCCAGCATTGGGAAATACCGTCAGACTCAAACTCGATTCTGTGACAGAGAGTTTATTGCGTTCTGCTACGTCGAGAAGTGGCAGAAGTCGCGGATTCGAGGTTTTTTTTAGGGTCAGAGATCACCTCAATAGATTCCCTATGTTCAGGGTTATGGATAATCCAGACTTTTCTAAGAGTTTTTTTGTGACCGTCAGGTTTGATGAGGAAACTAACTTAAAACTGATCAATGCAAAAAACCGAAGTGGATGGTGTAAGACTTATGAAGTACGGGAAAGGCTTCATGACCATCTGATCAAGTTCCCCGACTTTTACAATGCTGAAATGGTGGAGGTGATACCTAATAATTTCGACTGAATGGCATTAACGAATTATTGGCCTTTTTTATGGCTGTTTCATTAACATTTAAAGGATTAATAAATATGACTGATGTATCTGTTATTCACGCTGTACCCGCGACCCCTGCAAAGAAAAAATTCAGCAAAGTCGCGTTACTCAAAGCGCTGAAGTTTGCCCTGCCTGTCGCAGCCCTTGCTGCGTTTTTCCCTGAAACGGTTCTGGCCTCGACTGCGGGTAAAGATCTGATGGCCAGCGGCAATGAAACCGTTAAAGGAACATTTGGTAAAGATTCCAGTGTGGTTAAGTGGGTTATTCTTGCCGAAGTTCTGGTGGGGGCGGTGATGTATATGACGACCAAGAACCTCAAGTTCCTGGCGGGCTTTGCGATCCTGTCCGTATTCATCGCCGTAGGTATGTCTGTCGCAGGATACTGATATCCAGCGACAGCCGTTCAGAGCCACTTCCGACTATTAAATTCCGGTTTAATTCTGAATGCCCTTCACGAGCATTCACGGGAGGGCTTTGCCTGTAATCCGGCTGGCAGGTATTTCCATACTGCCAGCTGTACCGGAGACGGAACATATATGGCAGATGAATCTCTCAAAAAATATCGCTTTCCCGAAACCTTGACGAATCAGAGCCGCTGGTTTGGCCTTCCTGTGGATGAACTTATTCCGGCCATTATCTGCCTGGGGTGGGGATTCTGGACCCAGCATTATATTCCCGGAATTATCGCTGCCGTACTGGCCTATCTCGGAATCAAAAAGCTCAAGAAAGGGCGGGGCAGTTCATGGCTGCGGGACCTGGTCTACTGGTATATGCCGACCGTTCTTCTCAGGGGAATATTTCACGATGTTCCCGACTCATGCTACCGCCAGTGGATTAAATAGACAGGAATAATCAGATGGAACACGGAGCACGATTAAGTACACAGCGGGTTATTGCCATCGGCTTTATTGCTATGGGGGTGGTTATTCTGGGAAGCATCACCACCAATGTTATTCAGGCCGTCAACAACTACCGCCTTCAGAATGAGCAGAAGTCTATCGTCACGCCAATGCTTTTCAACGCGCCGTTTGCCGTGTCGCAGAACCAGGCGGATGCCTCCTACCTGCAGCAGATGGCCCTGTCGCTTATCGCCCTTCGCCTGAATGTTACCCCGGAAACCGTTGATGCCTCTCATGAGCAGCTGCTGGCCTATGTCAAACCCGCAGCGCAGAACGAGCTGAAAATCCGGCTTGCCGAGGATGCGAAGCGCATTAAGGACAACAACGTTAACTCGTCTTTCTATATGACCAGCGTGAAGGTTTATCCGGCAAGCAGCCGCGTGGACGTGCGGGGCCAGCTGAAGACCTGGATAGGCGACTCGAAACCGTATCCCGAGCTGAAACAGTACGTTCTCAAGTTCGAGCGCGAGGACGGCATCAGCTGGCTCAGTCACTTCGGAGAAATCACCGATGAACAAAAATAGTCGCCGTGCGCTGCTGGCGTTGCTGATGCTCGCGTCCGGTCAGACGGTCGCCGCACCCGCTGCGCTTTCTGCCACGATTGTTCCGCTGACGAACGGCGGACAGGCCAGCATCGCGGTCAGCAACACCGACCCGAACCTTTTCACGGTCGCAGGTGACCGCGTGACGGCCCTGACCAGCCTCGACGGTGAGCTGACGCGCCAGGAACAGACGGCAAGCGGCGGTGTGATTGTCAGCACCCTCAACAAGAAGCCTTTCACGTTTATTCTGGAAACCGAACGCGGCCTCAACTTCTCGGTACAGGCTGTGCCGCGTGCGGGCGCGGGGCGAACCATCCGGCTGGTCAGCGAGCTATCCGGTACGGGCGAAGCGGCGCGCACCTGGGAAGAGTCCTCCCCCTACGAGGCCACGCTGGTTTCCCTGAGCCAGCATCTGCTGGGCGGGCAGCTTCCGTCCGGCTGGCAGGCCATTCCCGTCACGCATGAATCCCTCAACGCTCCCGCCGGACTATCAGCAGTCCCGGAGCGCGTCTGGGTGGGCAATCACCTTAAGGTGGTGCGCTATCGCGTCACCAACAATACCGGAATGGCCCGCAACATCGCGGAAAGCGACTTCTGGCAGAGCGGCATTCGCGGCGTGCTGTTTGGTGAAGCCTCGCGTCAGCTGATGGCGGGCGGCGCCCTGCAGGTCTTCATTATCAGCAGCGGAGGTGCGGCTGATGGCCAGCATTAATTCAGTGGTGAAGCGCAAGCAGTTTATCTGGCTGGGTATCGTGCTGGCGACCGTGGGCGTGGTGGGCGGCGGCGGCTGGTATCTGGCGGATGCACGCTACGAGGGCAGCAGCGATGCGGCAGCCGCCGGCGAGCCTGCGCCCGATATGACCGGCGTGGTGGACAGCACCTTTGACCAGAAGGTGCAGCAGCATGCCACGACCGAGATGCAGGCTACCGCCTCCGAGATGCAGAAGCAGTATGCCGAAATGCGCCGCGAGCTTGAGCTGCTCAGCAAGGGGCAGGCAGGCTATCAGCACCAGATTGACAAACTCAGTCAGGATAATGCGGCGCTTTCCGCTCAGGTCAGCGCGCTGGGGGCGAAACCCGTCACCGCATCGGGCGAGCCTGCCCCGCAGCCGCCAGTGCCTGCGCCGGGGCCTGAAGGTGAGCCGCAGCCGACCGGTTTCCCGCCGCAGACGGGGGCCGTCCCGCCGCCGACCGCGTTCTATCCGGGTAACGGCGTCACGCCGCCGGCGCAGGTACAGTACCAGCCCATTCCCGTACCCAACCAGCTGCGCCGGCAGTCTTTTGCCCGCAGCGACGAGAGCAAAGGTCCGTCCCTGCCGTACATCCCGTCGGGCAGCTTCGCCAAATCGATGCTGATTGAGGGGGCTGATGCCAACGCCTCCGTAACCGGTAACGAGTCCACGGTGCCGATGCAGCTGCGCATTACGGGCAGGGTGGAAATGCCCAACAGCAAAAGCTACGACCTGACCGGCTGCTTCATCGGGCTTGAGGCCTGGGGCGACGTGTCCAGCGAACGCGCCATCGTACGCACCCGCAACATCAGCTGCCTGAAGCACGGCGTCACCATCGACCAGCCCATTGCCGGACACGTGAGCTTCCGGGGTAAAAACGGCATCAAGGGCGAAGTGGTGATGCGAAACGGCAAAATCCTCGGCTGGGCATGGGGTGCGGGTTTTGTTGACGGCATCGGTCAGGGGGTGCAGACCGCGTCCCAGCCTTCGGTCGGACTCGGCGCCACGGCATCCCTCGGCGCGGGTGACGTGATGAAGATGGGGATTGGCGGAGGCGCCTCCAAAGCCGCCCAGACCCTCAGCGACTACTACATCAAACGCGCAGAGCAGTACCACCCCGTCATTCCTATTGGGGCGGGTAACGAAGTGACCGTTGTCTTTCAGGACGGTTTTCAGCTGAAAACCATTGAAGAGCTGGCGCACGAGAATGACAGAAGCAAAGCGGAGGGCAGCGACCGCAGTCCGGTTCCGCCGCCGTCAGTCCCGCAGGGCGGCATGAACGGGTTCAGTACCGACCAGATGCTCAACCAGCTGGGCAGGCTTAACCAGAGCCAGTTTATGCCGAAGGCCGACTCACAGTAACCCCACGTAAAGGAACCGCAAATGAACAAGACAGTGCCTGTTGCGCTCACGCTGGCCAGTCTCCTGACGCTGTCGGGATGTGCCGGTACAACGAGCGATTTTGAGTGTAACGCGACGACATCCGACACCTGCATGACCATCGAGCAGGCCAATGAGAAAGCCAAACGACTGGAGGAGGCCAGCACGGTAAAGCCGGGTGCGACATCGCTGCCACGCCTGGCTGAGGGTGATTTCCGGACCCGGTCCGTGCAGCCCCTCACGCTGGCGGCTGAACCGGTGCATGCCATCGCATCCAGAAATACACCGCTGACGGGTGCGCCAACTCTCCCCCGCCCGCAGCCGCACTCAGCCTCACGGGCGCCGCTCTCCACGGTCACGCCGGTTATTGCGCCGCCGCCAGGGCGCGAGTCCATCGTGGACCCGAGGCCGCTTCGCGTCGGTGAAAAGACGGCCGGGCTGTGGATCGCGCCCTATATCGATACGCAGGACGTTTATCACCAGCCGACGCGGGTGTTTTTTGTTGTGAAACCCTCAGCGTGGGGAACCCCGCGCGTTAACTGAAACCTGAACCGCCACCGCGTGTGGCGCCCATTTTAACAATCCGTCGTTATCACGCGTGCCCTGAAACGTGAAAAGGGATGGGCGGTAGCGTGTCCGGACAGTGTGAGCAGGGAGCGTTGATGGCAGACGAACTCGATCTCCTGCAGGAGCAGGACGAATTGCTGAACCAGCTTCATATACAGGCCGCGAGGCAGCGGTCCTGCCTGGAGGGCAAAAGCCGTAAACGGTGCGAATGCTGTGGCAATCGCATCCCCCTCAGGCGGCAGCAGGCCATCCCGGGCGTACGTACCTGTACGGAATGCCAGCGGGTTCTGGAAATACGACAAAAACAGTATCTGAGGTGACCGATGGGAAGAAGAAAAACCAATGTGATGGTCGTGGGGAAAACCGGTAGCGGTAAGACAGCCATCAGCGTTGATGTTATGCGGACCTTTTTATCAGAACGACAACTCCGCGACTGGCGTGAATTGCGCAAAGACATTCAGAACGATGGCAAAAAACCAGGAGACGAACATCATGACAACCAGGGATAACGCTGGTCCGGGGAAAACCCGTCACCTTAACGATATTACGGCCTGCTGCGAGGCGCAGGGGATGCGTGTCATCTGTGTTAATGCCGCAGAGCGCGACTTCTGGCTTTCAGCGTCTCAGCAGAGCGCTCCCGCCCTAGACGGGAAGGCTGGGATTTCTCAACACATAATGCAACGCCAGCGTGGGCACTGTCTGTTCCTGGGTAAAGCAGGCTCAGGTATGAGCGTAACAAAACAGCAGATGACCCGGGTTTTCCTGGCGAAGTCTGACGTCAGCCGGATTAAAGCGCTGTACAGCGGAGAGGTCGGGGAGAGGCTGGCGGAGGCTATCAGACACAACTGCAGCGTCTGGTTTCCGCTGAATCCCGGAGGTAACGGGAATGATGCTTAAGCTTCTGTCCGTCCTGCTGTATTGCCTTAGATGGCTTGCCTGGGCTTTTCACTATCTGATTATCTGGCCTGCCGCCACGCTGATGCTGCTGGTTGCCATGCTTTTGTGGATGGAGAACACCACGCCCGGAGAGGCGATGGCGCAGGAAATTATAGCCGTCACGCATAACGTCAGCAGTGGCGAGTTTCGTATTGCGGCCTGCCGCGATGAACCTTTAGACCCCTTTATACCTCCAGCCCCGCAGGGCAAGTCCTCCGGCCTCACGCTGCATGATGCTCCCTCAGCTGTCTGCCATAACCGGGGCAGCGTCGTCACCGATGCTAAAGGATATGCCGGTCATGTTGACGGAGCGCTGAGTGCGTTTAAGTTGCTGTGGATTGTGATGGCCATTGTGTTTTCAGGGGCGGCGCTGCTTATGGGATGCCGTCCGTATTTCTGCCTGTACGGTCAGATGCGCTCAGCGCGTTTTCGCTACGGTATCCCTGCCAGCCGCCCGGCCCCTGCGACGGAAACGGTAAAAACGGCCGACAATAAAAAGGGGGATAACCGTGAGTAATCCACTGGATACCGTCACCCGCACGGTCAACTCGCTGCTGACGGCGCTGAAGATGCCCGATGCGTCCTCTGAGGCGAACGATGTCCTCGGGCAGATGCGCTTCCCGCAGTTCAGCCGTGTGCTGCCGTACCGCGACTACGATGCGGAAACCGGCCTCTTCATGAACGAGAAGACGATGGGCTTTATGCTGGAGGCGCAGCCCATCAACGGCGCCAACGAAACTATCGTGTCGTCGCTGGAAAATCTGATGCGCACAAAGCTGCCCCGCGAGGTGCCGGTGGCCGTTCACCTGGTGTCCAGCCATCTGGTGGGTCAGGATATCGAGTATGGCCTGCGCGAGCTCTCATGGACGGGGGAAAAGGCCGATACGTTCAACGCCATCACCCGCGCCTACTATCTCAGGGCCGCAGAAGAAGGGTTCCCGCTACCCGATCACCTCAACCTGCCGCTGACCCTGCGTAACTACCGGGTGTACATCTCCTGCTGCGTCCCCCGCAAGCGCGGGAGCAAGGCCAGCGTAATGGAGATGGAGAACCAGGTGAAAATCATCCGCGCTTCGCTGCAGGGGGCGCAGATAGCCACCCGCAGCGTGGACGCGGATGCCTTTATCCGCATTGCGGGCGAAATGATTAACCATAACCCGGATGCGCTGTATCCCACCGAACGGGAACTGGACCCGCTCAAGGATCTGAACTACCAGTGCGTGGACGATACCTTTGATCTGAAGGTGAAGGCCGACTACATGACGCTGGGGCTGCGCGGTAACGGTCGCAACAGCACCGCGCGCATCATGAACTTTCAGCTGACCAAAAATCCGGAGCTGGCCTTCCTCTGGAATATGGCCGACAACTACAGCAACCTTCTCAACCCGGAACTGTCCGTTTCGTGCCCGTTTATCCTGACGCTCGTCCTCAGCGTGGAAGACCAGGTAAAGGCGCAGAACGAGGCCAACCTGAAGTTCATGGATCTTGAGAAGAAGTCCAAGACCAGCTACGCCAAGTTCTTCCCGGGCGTGGCGCAGGAGGCAAAAGAGTGGGGCGATCTGCGCCAGCGCCTGTCGTCCGGGCAGTCCTCGCTGGCGAGCTATTTTCTGAACGTGACCCTCTTCTGCCGCGATGACCAGGAAACTGCGCTGAAGGTCGAGCAGGACGTGCTGAACAGCTTTCGCAAAAATGGCTTCGAGCTGATTTCCCCGCGCTTTAACCATATGCGCAATTTTCTCGTGAATCTGCCGTTTATGGCGGGCGGCGGCCTCTTTAAGCAGCTGCGCGAGTCCGGCGTGCTGCAGCGCGCCGAAAGCTTTAATGTCGCCAATCTGATGCCGGTGGTGGCGGACAGTCCGCTGGCCACTTCCGGCCTGCTGGCGCCGACCTACCGCAACCAGCTGGCGTTTATCGACCTGTTCAGCCGCGGCATGGGTAACACCAACTTCAATATGGCGGTCTGTGGCACCTCCGGCGCGGGGAAAACCGGGCTTATCCAGCCCCTGATACGCAGCGTCATCGACTCCGGCGGCTTCGCCGTGGTGTTCGACATGGGCGACGGCTACAAGTCCCTGTGCGAGAACATGGGCGGTGTCTACCTCGACGGCGAGACGCTGAAGTTTAACCCGTTCGCTAACGTCACCGACGATACCATCGATGAGATGGCCGAACGCCTGCGGGACCAGCTGTCCGTGATGGCCAGCCCCAACGGCAACCTGGACGAGGTGCACGAAGGTCTGCTGCTCAAGGCGGTGAAGGCCACCTGGCTTACGAAGAAAAACCAGGCGCGCATTGACGACGTGGTGGACTACCTGATGATGGTCCGCGACAGCGAGGAGTACAGCGGATCACCGACCATCCGCAGCCGCCTCGATGAGATGGTGGTGCTGCTGACCCAGTACACCCGCGACGGGGTGTACGGCAGCTACTTCAACTCCGACGAACCGTCCCTGAAGGACGAAGCCCGGATGGTGGTGCTTGAGCTCGGCGGACTGGAGGACAGGCCGTCCCTCCTGGTGGCGGTGATGTTCTCGCTCATTCTCTACATTGAGAACCGCATGTACCGCACGCCGCGCAGCCTGAAGAAGCTCAACGTGATAGACGAAGGCTGGCGCCTGCTGGACTTCAAGAACAACAAGGTCGGGGCGTTTATCGAGAAAGGCTACCGTACCGCCCGCCGCCATACAGGTTCGTACATCACCATTACGCAGAACATCGTCGATTTTGACTCGGAAACGGCTTCCAGCGCCGCCCGCGCGGCATGGGGTAACTCGTCCTACAAAATTATCCTCAAGCAGTCGGCTAAAGAGTTCGCCAAGTACAACCAGCTGTACCCGGACCAGTATTCGCAGTTGCAGCGCGACATGATTAAGGGGTTTGGCAGCGCGAAGGACAACTGGTTCAGCAGCTTTATGCTGTCGGTTGAGCACCTGACGTCCTGGCACCGCCTGTTCGTCGATCCGCTCAGCCGGGCAATGTACTCCTCGGACGGTCCGGACTTTGAGTTTCTGCAGCAGCGACGCCGGGAGGGGCTGAGTATTCACGAAGCCGTCTGGGAGCTGGCGTGGAAAAAATCCGGGCCGGAAATGGCCGCGCTGGAGCGCTGGCTTCACGAGCATGAAGGGAAGACCATCTCATGAAAAAACACGTACTCATTAACGCCGCGCTGATTGCCGGCACGCTGGCTGCGAGCGCAGGCGTCAGCTGGCTGGTCTGCCAGCTTAACCGTCCTGTGGTTGTGGCCTTCAACATGAAATCCACGGTGGATGCCTTCTTTGACAGCGCCGGTCGCCGTTCGCTGGACGAGGCGCAGACAAAAGCACTCTCAGACCGCTTTAACGCGTCACTGGAGGCCAGCCTCCGGGACTGGCAGATCCGCCATCGTGCCCTCATCCTTGTCGCACCTGCCGTGGTGCAGGGGGCGCCGGATATCACGCGTGAAATCCAGACTGACGTGGCCCGCCGGATGAAGGAGGGGGCGTGATGCGCGCCCTTGCCCTGGGCCTGACGCTGCTGACCGGCAGCGTGACGGCCGCTGACCTCGGGACGTGGGGCGATCTCTGGCCGGTGGCGGAGCCGGATATGCTGACCGTTATCGAAAGCCGGCTGCAGACGCTGGCGCAGTCCGGCGAGATGGACAAAAAGATGGCGGAGTTTAAGGCGCGCGTGGTGCGCAACAGCCAGCGCCCGCCTGCCGTTGAGGGAATAACCCGCGCGGTGCGCTACGAGCGGCGCTGGTTTGACCCGAGCGTGCGGGTGGACAAGGCGCTTGCCGACGACAGGGGCAACGTGTTTGCTCAGGCGGGGCAGGTCTTTAATCCGCTTGATGTGGTGCCGTTTAACGAAACCCTGCTGTTTATCAACGGCGACGATGCGGAGCAGCTCGCGTGGGTACAGCGACAGAAGCCTGACACCCTGATCACCCGCATCATTCTGGTTCAGGGCAACATTCCGCAGACGTCGGAGAAGCTCGACAGCCGCATTTTCTTCGACCAGAACGGGGTGCTGACCGCCCGGTTCGGCATAAGCCAGGTGCCGGCGCGGGTAACGGCGGCACCCAGCGGAAAGCGCCTGCAGGTGGAAATCATTCCGCCCGATATGGCGCAGCATGATGCAGGAGGTGTCCGGTGAAAATGCTGACCGTCTCTCTGTTCGGGCTGCTTCTGTGGGGTAACAGCCACATGGCAGCGGCGGACGCCGCCTGCGAAGGGCGTTTCGTCAATCCGATCACCGATATCTGCTGGCGCTGCATGTTCCCCCTGTCGCTCGGCAGCACAAAAGTCACGGGCGGGGATTTACCGGACACGTCCAATCCCGGGAGTCCGATACAGTTTTGTCCCATGCCACCCCCGGTATTTCAGCGCGTAGGCCTGGCAATAGGGTACTGGGAGCCGATGGCCATGACCGATGTGGCGCGTTCACCGGGCTGTATGGTGAACCTCGGCGGATTCACCGTTAATCTCGGGAAAATGGGGATGGGCACCGCCAAAAAAGATGACAAACAGGTCAATGGCGCGTTCTACCATGTGCACTGGTACAAATATCCGCTGACGTACTGGCTCAACATCATCACCTCTCTCGGGTGTTTGCAGGGCGGCGATCTGGATATCGGATACCTGTCTGAAATTGACCCAACATGGGGGGACAGCGCCCTGACCTCCATTCTGAATCCGGAGGCGGTCATTTTTGCTAACCCCATCGCGCAGGGCGCATGTGCCGCCGACGCGGTGGCCAGTGCAGCAAAAACGTCGGTTGACGCGCTGTTCTGGTGCGCCGGATCGCAGGGGTCAATGTATCCCTTTAACGGCTGGGTGAGCAATGAGTCCAGCCCCCTGCAGTCTTCCGTTCTGGTCAGCGAGCGCATGGCGTTCAAGCTGCACCGTCAGGGCCAGATACTGGAGAGCGTGGGGGCGGACCGCGCGGTCTGCTTCGAATACCCGTCTCCCATTATCCCGAAAGAGCGCTGGCGCTATCAGATGGTGAACATGTTCCCGGATGCGGCGCAGTGCCATCCCTTCGGCCGCACCGTCATGCGCTGGGAAACGGGGCGTAACCCGCCGAACACGAAGAAAAACTACGGCTATCTGCTCTGGCGCAAGCGTAACTGCGTCTTCCTCTGAGAAAAGGAAACTTCCATGAAAACTCTGTCCGGTCTGACGGTGGCGCTGCTGCTGTCAGCATATTGTTGCACTGCGCTGGCGTCAGGGGCTGATGATGCGAACCGCGAGTTTATTCGTCAGCAGGAGTCTTTCAGCCAGCAGCTGAGGGGGCAGGACAACGCGCCGCTGCGCCAGATTCTGGAGCAGCAGGTGCGCCAGAACCCTCTTTCAGCAGACGACGCCCGCTTTATCGGGGGGCTGAAACAGCGCCAGCGCGAGGACCAGCAGGATAAACCCACGCACGGTGCCCTGTATTTCGTCTCCTTTGCCATCCCGCAGGCGGGGCTTAAGCGCATGCTGACCGAGGCGCGCCGCTACGATATTCCCGCCACCCTGCGGGGTATGGTCAACAACGACATGAAAAGGACGGCAACCGCCGTGATGGCGCTTGTTCAGGACGGCTCAGCCAGCGGCGTCGCCATCGACCCGACCCGCTTTCGTGAGTACGGGATCACCAGCGTGCCGTCCCTGGTGGTGTACTGCGAGGCGGGCCACGACGTGATTCGCGGCAATCTTCATCTGAAGCAGGCGCTGGAAAAGGTGGTGGAGAAGGGCGAGTGCAGGGATGAGGCGCAACAGCTGCTCAATAAAGGAGATGCCCGATGAAAAGAGCAATACTGATGCCGGTGCTGGCCATTGCCACCACTATGGCGGGCGTGAATGCATTTGCTGATGCTGACGCGCAGTACAGGGCGGGGGCTGATTTTGCCCGTCAGGTACAGGGGCAGGGTGAGAGCAGCCTGAAAAACTTTAACCCCTCAGCGTCTATTCCCAATTATACCGCCTCACCCGGTGAGAAAAAGTACTATGGCGGCGTGACGGCGACCGGTGACGGTGCGCTGAAAGCGGACGGTACCACTGGCTGGACTACTAATGAGGCCACAAAGGCCGTCACCGACTCGTTTGTTAACAACCCGAAGGAGCCCATTTCACCCGACGCGCCGTTTATTAAGGCAAGCCAGGATGTTCAGTCCCGCGCAGATACCATCATCGGCAAAACGGGGCAGACGCAGTGTGAAGCGCAGAATATCAGTCGCAGCGAGTTCACCAACTATACCTGTGAGCGCGATCTGCTGGTTGAGCAGGCCTGTACGCGCACGGCCAGCATTACCGGCCACTATGAAGATACATCTGAAACAAAACAGATTGTTATCCAGTCTCAGAATATTTCGTTTGCTTCCTCCGAAGCAGGATACACAGGAACATGGACTGCGCCGGTGACAGGGAAGGTTGTTGCTGCAACAGCTACCTATTCCTGGAATAAACGTCTGGCGTTCAGTAATCCTAACTGGTTTATGCGAGTAACCACGCCTTTCGGGTTGATTTCCATGGATAACGATACCGGTAGTCTGGCGCTGAGTAGCGGCATGCAGCTGAAGAAAGGCGCAGGGATGGTGTTTTCCATTCGTACCAGGAGAAACAATCCCACTACAGATTCAATCTGGAAGCACAGCAATATGCGCTACAGCTTCACCGTTACGCTCCAGATTGAAATTCCCTCCAAAAAATGGGTACCAGACGTGGTCTGGAACGAATCCTGCCCGTTCAGCAAGAGCGAAGGTACGCTCAAAAAGACGGAATGTATTGAGCCGGGGAGCACAAAAACGGTGGTGGTTGACGGCGTGTCATACCCGGTCACGCAGGCTTGCTGGAAGTACAAAGACACGTATATGACCCAGGCTGCTGACAATGGCACCTGCAAAACCTACATGAACAATCCGGCCTGTACGCTTGCCTCACGCACCTGCGCCTTCACGGCAGAAGACGGCAGCGGCTGCCTGCATGAATACGCGACGTACTCCTGTGAAACACGTACTTCCGGCCAGGTGATGATATGTGGCGGCGACACCTTCTGTCTCGATGGTGACTGTGAGCGGGCGCAGAACGGTAAAAACAACGATTTTGCACCTGTCGTTTCGGCACTCGCCGCGCTGGCCGCTGCGGGCAAGGACGTGGCAGCCATTAACAGCGTTAACGTACGCGCCTTTACCGGCAGCGCGAAGTTCTGCAAGAAGTTTGCGGCAGGCTTCAGCAACTGCTGTAAGGACGGCGGCTGGGGCCAGGACGTCGGGCTTGCCAGGTGCAGCAGCGAGGAGAAAGCGCTGGGCAAGGCCAAAGAGAATAAGCTCACGGTCAGTATCGGTGAGTTCTGTTCAAAAAAAGTGCTCGGCGTCTGTCTGGAGAAGAAGCGCAGCTACTGTCAGTTTGACTCTAAGCTGGCTCAGATAGTGCAGCAGCAGGGACGTAACGGTCAGCTTCACATCGGCTTTGGCAAGGCCAGCAGCCCGGACTGTCGCGGCATCACCCAGACTGAGTTGCAACAAATCAAGTTCGACAAACTCGACTTCTCGAACTTTTTCGACGATCTGCAAAAGAACAAGAAAATCCCGGATAACGACACCCTGACGAAGCGCGTCCGCGAGGAAATCGCCGCGCAGCTGAAGAACAAACAGTAAGCCACTCATTACTCACTCAGGACTCTCCATCATGAAAATTAAAGGATTTACTGGACGCCTTATCATCAGCCTGATTGTCGCCTCACCGGTGCTTTACTGGTGCGGGAATATCGTTGATGAAACATCGCGCATCGATGTGTTTTTTATGGCGCTGATGGTTGTGCTTTTCGTGGCCGGAGTTCTGCTGGCGTGGCTGTTAAACCCGCTTTTCAAACGATAACCGACCTGCTTCGGGATAAGGAAGGTTCCAGTGAAAAAGAGAAAGACAGCGTTAGCGCTGCTGCTTCTTGGCAGCGTTTTTTCCGCCACCGGAAAAGATGCCGGCTGGCAGTGGTACAACGAATCGCACAGAATGCCGGAGGATGACAAATCCTCTTCAGCACAGCCTCAGCAGGCCTCGCCGGACATCATGGATAAGCTTGCCACGCTCCAGCAGGCCACGAAGCGGGCGATGTACGAGGCCATTCTGTATCCGGGCGTGGAGAACTTTACCCGCTACTTCCGCCTGCAGAACTACTGGACGCAGCAGGCGGGGCTGTTCTCGATGAGCGCTAAAAAGGCGATGCTCGAGCACCCCGAACTGGACTACAACCTGCAGCACAGCCACTACAACGGTACCGTGCGCAACCAGCTGGCGGCGGACTTTGCCGACCAGCGCCGCGCCATTGAAACGCTGGCTCAGCACTATGGCGTGATGTTCTTCTACCGCGGACAGGACCCGATCGACGGCCAGCTGGTTCAGGTCATTAAAAACTTCCGCGAGACGTATCACCTCAGCGTCATTCCGGTCTCCGTGGACGGTATCGTGAATCCACTCCTGCCGGATACCCGAATGGACGGTGGACAGGCCAGCCGGCTGGGTATTCGTTACTTCCCGGCGCTGATGCTGGCCGATCCTAAAAGCGGGACGGTCAAACCCGTCTCGTATGGCTTTATCAGCCAGGATGACCTGGCGAAGCAGTTCCTCAACGTTTCCACAGATTTTGCCCCCAACTTTTAATACAGGGAGAGTTCGCATGCGTAAATTCCGTTTTCGCCTGCCTGAGTTCGACGTGCCCGGATTATGGGTGCTGAGCCTCGGGATATGGTTTCACATTGTTTCCCGCCTGGTCCGGCGCGAGCCGGAGATGGCCATTCTTCTGGCGCAGATAATCGGCGTCTCGATGGTGCTCTGGGGGGGATACCGCATTATCAACCGCTGGATTGATGCTGCCCGTGAGGCCGAAAAGGCCCGTGATGCCGGAGGATGCCGACATGAACCTTAGACATACCGTGTTTACCGTGGCGCTCATGACCCTCAGTCTGGCCACACAGGCTTCCACAATGGACGAGATCAAATCGTTATGGCATCCACAGGGGGCGCGAGCGTCGGGATCTCTGCCAGCATCCCCGGAAGACCCTGAAGCTAAGCCACTTCCGGCGAAGCAGCCGGTCTGGTACCGCCTCAGCAACGGGCGTCAGGTCAATCTGGCCGACTGGAAGGTCGTGCTGTTTATGCAGGGACACTGCCCGTACTGCCACCAGTTTGATCCGGTCCTGAAGTCGCTGTCGGCACGGGTGGGGTTTGGGGTGATGGCCTACACCATCGACGGTCAGGGGGATGCGTCCTTTCCCGATGCGCTGCCCGCGCCGCCGGAGGTAATGAAAACCTTTTTCCCTAACCTGCCCGTGGCCACGCCAACCACCTTTCTCGTCAACGTAAACACCCTTGAAGCCCTGCCCCTGCTGCAGGGCGCGACCGACGAACAGGGCTTTATGGCCCGCATGGATACGGTCCTTCAGATGCGCGGAGTGGGTAACAATGGCTGATCAGAACAATGCAGAGGAACACGACATGATGACTTCCGGAATGCTTCAGAGAGCTACGACGCCAGAGTTAATCGCGCTCAGGGAACGGAAAGAGGACGCACGGTTCGGCGTTTATGCTGAGTGGGCGGGCATTTTGCTCATTGCCGGCGTGCTGTCGCGCGTCTTTATGACATACGTTTTCAATGCCTGCGTCGGCGACTGGCTCAGGGACGGTCACCTGCAGCTGAAAGATTTGTGGAACGTGTTGATGTACGTCATTCCACTGATATTTATCGCGCTGAGCGGCGGGCTTGCCGTTGCAGGTGGCGTTTATGCAATCCTGAACTCGCTTTATACGAAAGGGCAAATGTTCATACTAAAACGAAAAATGGGAAAACTCGCCCTGCAGGCGAGCCGGGAGGGTGCCGATGTTCGTCCGTAAACCTCTCTCCATACTGTGTGGCCTCCTTCTTGCGTGTTCAGCGAGCGTGAGTGCCGACGTGAACAGCGACATGAACACCTTCTTTAATAAGCTGGGCTTTGACTCCAATACCAGCCAGCCACAGGTCTGGCAGGGGCAGGCGGCGGGCTATGCTACGGGCGGCTCGCTCTACGCCCGCACGCAGGTAAAAACCGTCCAGCTGGTCTCCATGTCGTTACCCGACATCAACGCCGGGTGCGGGGGCATCGATGCCTACCTCGGCTCGTTCAGCTTCATCAACAGCGACCAGCTGCAGCGCTTTGCCAAGCAGATTATGTCCAACGCGGCGGGCTACTTCTTTGACCTCGCCCTGCAGACCACCGTGCCGGAAATCAAGACCGCAAAAGACTTCCTGCAGAAGATGGCCAGCGACATCAACAGCATGAACCTCAGTTCCTGCCAGGCGGCGCAGGGGATTGTCGGCGGTCTGTTTCCGCGCACCCAGGTCTCCCAGCAGAAGGTCTGCCAGGACATTGCCGGCGAGAGCAACATGTTTGCAGACTGGGCGGCATCCCGCCAGGGCTGCACCGTGGGCGGCAGCCTCGACAAGGTGCGCGACAAGGCCGGTACCGCTGATAAAGAGCGCATCACTAAAAACATCAATATCATCTGGAATGCGCTCGGCAAGAACGGCATGTTCAGCGGGAATAAAGAACTCAGGGAGTTCATCATGACGCTCACCGGCACCCTGATTTTTGACGAGAAGGGTAACATCACGCCGCTGCCTGCCCGCACCACGGATCGTGACATTATTAAGGCCGTGATGGAGGGCGGCACGGCGAAAATTTACCACTGCAACGACAGCGAGAAGTGCCTGAAGGTGGTGGCCGACGCGACCGTCACCATAACCGAAAAGAACGCGCTGAAGAATCAGATCAAGGACATTCTCTCCAGCATCCAGAACAAGGCTGCAACCGACACAAAGCTGACCGAGAAGGAGAAGGGCTTTATCTCCGGCACCACCATCCCGGTGTTCAAGTACCTGGTGGACCCGATGATGCTGGGCGTCTCGGACAGCCTCGTCTACCAGCTGACGGACTACATCGGCTACGACATTCTGCTCCAGTACATCCAGGAGATGGTGCAGCAGGCGCGCGCCCTGATGGCAACGGGCAACTATGACCAGGCCGTTATCGACAGCATCAATAACAACCTCAACGAGGCCACGCGACAGATAGCCTCCTTCCAGGCCCAGGTGCAGGTACAGCAGGATGCGCTGCTGGTTGTTGACCGCCAGATGAGCTACATGCGCCAGCAGGTTTCGGCGCGGATGTTGCAGCGCTATCAGAACAACTATCACTTCGGGGGAGCGCGCTGATGCAGGCGATTTACGTTATCGCGGGCGGCGACTGGCTGAGCCAGACGCTGAACGCCATTGTGGCCTTTATGAACACGGACAACTGGGTCATTATCCGCCGGATCGTGACCGCGCTGTCTGTGCTCGTCGTGGCCATCACCTGGATACGCCGTCACAACGTGATGGATATGCTGGGCTGGATAGGTACCATCGTCCTGATGTCCCTTCTGGTGAGCGTGCGCACGCCGGTACAGATTATCGACAACAGCGATCTGACGAAGGTGTATCAGGTGGACAACGTGCCCGTCGGGCTGGCGTTGCCGGCGTCGCTGACGACCACTATTGGGCACGCGCTGGTGCAGGGCTATGAGATGGTCTTTTCTCAGCCGGACAGCGTGACCTACAGCAAGACCGGGATGCTGTTCGGCGCGAATCTGGTCGCGCGCAGCACCGACTTTTTGTCCAAAAATCCTGAAATCACCACGCTTTTTGCGGACTATGTGCAGAACTGCGTGATGGGCGACATCTTCCTCAACGGGAAGTACACCCTGGACGAGCTGATGAACAGCACCGATCCCTACACCATTATCTTTTCTAAACCCAGTCCGCTGCGTCAGGTACAGAACTATAAGAAGTTTACGACCAGCGGTGATAACGGACAAACGGAGATAAAGGCGTTTTTATCCTGCGAAGAAGCCGCAGTTATCCTCAAACAGAAGCTGGGCCTTGATACCCAGACCGGAGGAAAAAGCTGGAGCTACTACGCACGCTGGCTGTTTGGCGGACGTCCGAATCCCGACCTGCTCCTGAGCCAGATGCTCGGCGAAAGCTATAACTATTTTTATAACTCCGGGCAGAGCGCCTCGCAAATTATCCGCCAGAACGTGACGATGAATGCCCTGCGCGACGGTATCATGGGCTATGCGGCCCGCAACGGCGATACCTCAAGCCTGCTCAACATCGCCACCACGTCCTCAATGGAGAAGCAGCGGCTCGCGCACGCAACGGTCGGGCAGGTGGCCCTGCGCTCGTTGCCCATGTCCCAGACGCTGATAGTCGGTCTGATTATCGGGATATTCCCCCTGATGGTGCTGGGAGGGATGTTTAACGCCGTCACCCTTAACGTGCTGAAGGGGTACGTGCTGGCCATCATGTGGGTGCAGAGCTGGCCGCTGCTTTACGCCATCCTCAACAGCTGCATGACCTTCTATGCGAAAGCCAACGGCTCGCCGGTGGTGCTCTCTGAGCTGTCGCAGGTGCAACTTAAATACTCGGATCTGGCCACCACGGCGGGCTATCTGTCGATGCTTATCCCGCCACTGGCATGGGGGATGCTGAAAGGTCTGGGCTCCAGCTTCTCGAATCTCTACAGCCACCTGGCGTCCTCGGCCATCAGTCCGGCGGCAACGGCGGCGGCAGGGTCAATCGACGGGAACTATTCCTACGCCAACATGCAGACCGAGAACGTGAGCGGCAACAGCTGGAATACCAACAGTTCGACCATGTTCGGCCAGATGAGTCACCAACTTGCCAACGGAGCAACGTCCACACAGATGCGTGATGGCAATACCGTGACTGACTCCACCCAGGCCGCGAGTAAGCTGCCCGTGAGTATTAATTTTGCCCGTCAACTGGCCTCAGCGCAGCAGGAGATGGCACGCGAGGCCCAGACGCAGTCCCAGAGCGCGATGCAGAGCTTTAGTAACAGCATGTCAAGCACATGGCAGACCCTCAGCCAGTTTGGCACCAACCGGGGTAGCAGCGACTCGATGACGCAAGGCGCTGACAGCACGATGAGCGCTCAGGACTCCATGATGGCCAGCAAGATGCGCACTGCGGTCGAGAGTTATGCGAAAGCGCATAACATCAGTAATGATCAGGCGACTCAGGAATTGGCGACCAGAAGCACACGTGATTCACTTGGGATTTACGGCGATGTAAATGCTAAAGGAAGCACGGGGCTCAAGATTTTAGGGAATGGAGTTGAATTAAGCGGCCAGGCTGGTGTTAAGGCCGGTATTGATTTTACTGATGATGACATGCATCAAGCAAGCAGTAGTTCACGTTCAAGTCAGGATGCGCGTCATGATGTAGATGCGAAAGCTTCTCAGGACTTTAAAGAGGCCAGTGATTACTTTACCAGCCGCAAGGTCAGTGAGTCCGGAAGCCATACTGATAACAACGCCGCCTCACGCGCCGACCAGCTGTCTGCGTCACTTAGCTCTGCAAAACAAAGTCTCGAGCAGTACTCGACCAGCCAGGCGCGCAGCAAGGAATATGCTGAAATGGCGTCCCGTACCGAAAGCATGAGTGGTCAGATTAATGAGGACCTGAACCAGCAGTTTGCCCAATACGTTCGTAAGCAGGCACCACATGATGCCGACAGGCTGCTGACAGATACTGCTTCGCCTGAAGTGGCTGGTAAGCGCAGAGAGCTTGCCTGGTCGTTCGTTCAGGAGCAGGTTCAACCAGCTGTTGATACGGCGTATTCCTCAGGACGATCGGAAATTGGGACCTCGATGCAGGGGATTTCATCGGGAGGAAACAAAGAGGCTGTTATGGCTGACCACCAGTCTCACCGGGATGCAATAGAGGAACGCACAATGTCCAGTGGAATAACAGACAACGTTAAAGATAAGGTAGACAACATGGTCTCTGTTAACAATCAAAGTATCGGCGGAACGCACGTTCAAATCACTGGAAAATCAGAAAACATTGAAAATGAGTACAACACCTTAAAAAACGGTGATGCTGCCAACTTACTGATTTAGTGTATGATGGTGTTTTTGAGGTGCTCCAGTGGCTTCCATTTCTATCAGCTGTCCTTCCTGCTCCGCTACTGAAGGCGTGGTGC
>NZ_JBBCMI010000025.1:0-61811 GCF_037152415.1 Cedecea sp. AS113 | reverse complement strand
ATCCGAAGATGCTGAGATATCAATCCTGCGAGTGCCCACACAGATTGTCTGATAAATTGTTAAAGAGCAGTGAGTTAGGCGCTTTCGCTTGCTAACTCGAGGTGGCGTATAATACGCTTTCCTCTTTCAGAGTCAAGCGTTTATTTTCGCTTTCGTCTGACTGACTACCGGGTTGTGAAGTCGCTTTCGAAGCCGCTTCGCCGTGTCAGTGGAGGCGCATTATAGGGAGTTCTCAGAGCCTGACAACCCCTAATTTGAAAAAACTTTCTGACCGCATTCTTTTTCACCAATGGCGCGCAGAAAGCCAGCAAATCAGGGATATTTGCTGCATAAATCACCGCAAAATCACCGCCGGTGGCATACTAGGGTAAGAAATACAGCTAAAGGAATTGCGTCATGTCTTTATCCACTCAACAACTCGCCGCCCAAAAAAACCTTTCTTATGTGCTGGCAGAGAAAATTGCCCAGCGAATTCTCAAGGGTGAATATGCGGCAGGCAGCATTCTTCCGGGCGAGATGGAACTGGGTGATCTCTTTGGCGTCAGCCGGACTGCCGTTCGTGAAGCCGTCAAGACGCTAGCCGCTAAAGGCATGCTGTTGCCTCGCCCAAGGATTGGCACTCGCGTCATGCCCCGCAGCCACTGGAACTTCCTTGATAAAGAACTGATAGCCTGGTGGATGACCAAAGATAACTTCAGCCATGTAGTAGAAGAGTTTTTGATTATGCGTAATAGCCTGGAGCCACAGGCCTGCGCATTAGCCGCTATTAATAGTAATGAGCAGCAGCGAACCAGGCTTACTCAACTGATGGCGCAAATGACAGAACTGCAGACGGCCTTTGACCGTCAGCGGTGGATTGAAGTGGATATGGCCTACCACGAACTCATCTATGAAATGAGTGGTAACCCTTTCATGACATCTTTCGCGAACTTATTCAGATCGATTTATTACAATTACTTCACCGCGATTACCGATAACGAAGTCATTAAGCTCGATTTGCATCAGGCGATTGTGGATGCCATTGCTAAGGGAGAGGGACAGGCCGCTTTTAACGCCTGCCTGGCGCTATTAAAGGAACCCGTCACTCATCGGTAGTCTAAAGCGCACATAACCTTCAGGATAATAATGACGAAAACAGCACGCAGCATGGCCGGCCTGCCTTGGATAGCCGCAATGGCTTTCTTTATGCAGGCTTTGGATGCCACCATCCTTAACACCGCGCTACCGGCAATAGCCCATAGCCTGAATCGCTCCCCGCTGGCCATGCAGGCTGCCATTATTAGCTACACCTTAACCGTCGCCATGCTTATCCCGGTAAGCGGTTGGTTAGCGGACCGCTTCGGCACACGCCGCGTATTTATGCTGGCCGTTAGCCTGTTCACTCTCGGCTCTTTTGCCTGCGCCATGTCTGGATCTTTAACCGAGCTGGTCATCTTTCGCGTGATTCAGGGAATTGGCGGCGCGATGATGATGCCGGTTGCCCGTCTGGCATTACTTCGGGCTTACCCACGCAGCGAGCTGTTGCCTGTACTTAACTTTGTCACCATGCCCGGTCTGGTCGGCCCCATTATCGGCCCACTGCTCGGCGGCGTTCTGGTCACCTGGGCAAGCTGGCACTGGATATTTTTAATCAATATTCCGATTGGCATTCTGGGCCTGCTGTATGCCCGCAAGTACATGCCCAACTTCACCACGCCGAAGCGCGGGTTTGATATGAGCGGCTTCTTGCTATTTGGCGCGGGCCTGGTGCTGATATCCAGCGGGGTTGAGCTGTTTGGCGAGCGGATTGTCGCCAGCTATATAGGCATGTTAGTGATTCTGGGCGGGATTTTACTGCTGCTGACTTATGTCTGGCATGCCCGCCGCGTTCCAACGCCGCTTATTCCCCTGCCTCTCTTTAAGACGCGTACCTTCTCCGTTGGCATCGTCGGCAATATAGCCTCACGCCTCGGCACCGGTTGCGTGCCTTTTTTAATGCCGCTTATGCTGCAGGTGGGGTTTGGCTATTCAGCATTATTGGCTGGCTGCATGATGGCACCTACGGCGGTCGGTTCGCTACTGGCTAAATCGACCGTCACGCAGGTGCTGCGCTGGATGGGTTACCGTAAAACGCTGGTCGGGATCACTTTGGTCATCGGCCTGCTGATTGCCCAGTTCTCGCTGCAGTCACCGGGCATGGAAGTCTGGCTGCTGATCCTGCCCCTCTTTATATTAGGGATGGCAATGTCGACGCAGTTTACGGCCATGAATACCATCACCCTTGCGGACCTGACGGATGAAAACGCCAGCAGCGGCAACAGCGTGCTGGCCGTGACTCAGCAGCTTTCAATTAGCCTTGGGGTTGCCGTTAGTGCCGCGGTGCTACGTGCATGGGAAGGAATAGACAGCGTCAATACCATCGAACAGTTCCATTACACGCTGCTGACGATGGGCGCGATAACGCTGGTCTCTTCGGTGGTATTTCTGCTGCTGCGCCCCAAAGACGGGCGCAACTTAATAAAAGAGCGCCACAAGCCTTAAACGGAGCTTCTTTCCACCAGCTCTGGCGTCAGCAGTAACCGTTGCTGCGCCAGATCGGGTTGCCTCATTCGGTGGATCAGCACATCCACGGCCAATTCGCCGAGCTCATCTTTGGGCTGGTGAATCGTCGTCAGCGGCGGCGCCATGTAGCGTGCAAGCTCGATATCATCGTAGCCAATCACCGCCATATCCTGCGGAATGCTAAGACCAGCCTGATATAAAGCATGGTAGGCCCCAACGGCCATAGCGTCATTCCCCATGAATACAGCGTCCGGCCTGTCCACCAGGGTAAGCAGTTCGCTCATGGCGCTAAACCCGCCCTGAAACTCGAAGTCGCCGATAATTTCATAACCGGGGTAAATCGTCAGCCCGGCCTGGGCCATGGCTTTCCGGTACCCCTCCAGGCGTAACCTGGCAGGCGTTTTGTCCTGCGGCCCGGCGATGCAGGCAATACGGGTATAGCCATTGTCGATCAGGTGCTGTGTCGCCATTTCTCCGCCGAGCAGCGAGTTATCCTGAATCACATCGCTCTGCCCCTCAAACGGAGCCCAGTCCATCATTACTGTCGGGATAGTCGGGTAGCGGTTGATGATTTCAGGCGAAGGCTGATGCGTTTCGGTGCACAACAACAGTAATCCATCGACGCGCTTTTGCAGCAGCGTTTCCAGATTTCGGTTCATGCGGTGCTCATCGCCTTCGGTGTTACACAGCACCAGGCTGTAGCCGCGCTCAAAGCAGCTGCGCTCCACGCCTCGAACCAGCTCGGAATAGAAGGGGTTGCTACTCGCGGTGATCAGCATGCCAATGGTATGCGTTTGATTCAGCTTGAGGCTACGGGCCAACGCAGAAGGCGCATAGTTCAGCGTTTTTACCGCGGCCTCAACCTTCTGGCGAATGGCATCGCTAACAAAGCGATCGTTATTAATGACGTGAGAAACGGTAGAAGTCGAAACGCCCGCCAGGCGGGCGACGTCTTTCATGGTAGCCATGGCTTACCTCTGCTGCAGGAACTCATCTATTTCCTTGCGCCACGGCACGGACGGCTGAGCACCTTTTCGCGTCACGGCAATTGCAGCGGCAGCGTGAGCAAATCGTACGGCGTCTTCCATCGGTTTTTCTTCCAGCAGCGCAGTCACCAGCGCACCGTTAAAAGTGTCGCCAGCAGCGATAGTATCGACAGCTTTTACCTTAAAGCCCGGCACTCGTTTGCCGTGACCTTTTTCGCTTAGCCATACGCCACGGCTACCTAGCGTGATAATCACCGTGTCGATACCTTTACCGTGGAGCACTTCTGCAGCTTTGGCGGCATCTGCATCGTTCTCAACGCGTACGCCGGTCAGCTTTTCTGCCTCAGTTTCGTTCGGGGTGATCATATCTAACAGAGAAAGAAGTTCATCAGAGAGTTCACAGGCCGGGGCCGGATTCAGAATCACTTTGGTCTGGTGCTGATGGGCAATTTTCGCCGCGGCCAGCACGCTTTCAAGCGGGGATTCCAGCTGCATTAATAACGCCGAAGCATCAGCAATTTTCTGCTGTTGCGCTGCCACCAGTTCGGGAGTCAAAGCGGCATTCGCGCCAGCGTGAATGCCGATCACGTTTTCACCTGCGCCGTTGACAAAAATCAGTGCCACGCCGGTCGCTTCATCTTTAATCGTGCTGATTGGCGAAGTATCAATATTATCGCTGGCAAGCTGCTTACACACGCGACCGCCGGTGTCGTCATCGCCCACACAGGCAATAAACGCAATGTCTGCTCCACTGCGCCCTGCCGCAACGGCCTGGTTCGCACCTTTACCGCCGAACGCCACCTGATACCCCTGCCCGGTGACGGTTTCACCCGGCGTTGGGAAATGTTCGAGGTTGAGGATATGGTCAGCATTGATGCTGCCAAGAACGACGAGTTTGCCTGTGCTTTTCATATCTTAATATCCAGTTTGAGTGCGCCGCTCATACCTGAGCGGCGCGTTGCCCTGCTTTTCTTTGGTTCTTATTTGGTGATCAGTTTCAAATCAACCGGGATTTTCGCATCCACTTTCTCGCCTTTCAGCACTTTATCAGCGGTTTCCACACCGATAACGCCGATCTGGTCAGCCATCTGAGCCACTGTTGCGCCCAGTTTACCGCCTTCGACCGCTTTCACGCCGTCAGCCGTACCATCGAAACCGACGACCAGCACATCAGATTTACCCGCGGTTTGCAGCGCACGCAGGGCACCCAGTGCCATTTCATCGTTCTGAGCAAACACAGCCTGAACGTTAGGGTGTGCAGTCAGCAGGTTCTGCATAACGTTCAGACCTTTAGTACGGTCGAAGTCAGCGGGCTGGCTGGCCAGCACGTCAAATTTATGTGCCGCAACAGCCTGTTTGAAACCTTCACCACGTTCACGGGCTGCGGAAGCACCAGCAATACCCTGCAGTTCAATGACTTTCGCGCCGTCGCCCAGTTTCTTAGCGATGTAATCACCGGCCATTTTGCCGCCAGCAACGTTATCAGAAGCAATGTGGCTCACCACGGTCCCCTGGTTTGCCATACGGTCGAGAGTGATCACCGGGATTTTAGCCTGGTTTGCCATCTTAACGGCATTGCCCACCGCGTCGGAATCCGTTGGGTTAATCAGCATTAATTTGGTGCCGCGAACCGTTAAGTCCTGCACGTTGGCCAGCTCTTTTGCCGGGTTGTTTTGTGAATCCAGCACCACCAGGTTGTAGCCCAGCTTGTCGGCTTCTTTCTGCGCGCCATCTTTCAGCGACACGAAGAACGGGTTATTCAGGGTAGACACCACCAGCGCGATGGTGTCTTTTGCCATGGCGTTTGCGCTTACGGTGGCGCTCAGGGCGACAGCGGAAACCAGGGTAGCCAGTTTTTTCATGTTCATAGTCAGATGTCCTGTAGGGTTATGGTTTTACTGCTTTTTATTGTCCACCAGCACCGCCAGCAAAATTACCACCGCTTTGACGATCATCTGGTAATAAGAAGAAACACCTAATAAATTCAGACCGTTGTTCAGGAAGCCGAGGATCAATGCCCCGATCAGCGTGCCGACAATCCGGCCTTTGCCGCCCGCCAGGCTAGTGCCACCCAACACAACCGCCGCGATAGCGTCCAGTTCATATCCCGCACCCGCCGTTGGCTGCGCAGAGGAAAGACGCGCTACTTCGATGATCCCGGCCAGCGACGCCAGCAGACCACACAGAGAGTAGACGATGATTTTCACTTTGTTGACGCTAATGCCTGACAGACGAGTCGCCGCTTCGTTACCGCCGAGCGCATAGATGTAACGCCCCAGGCGAGTATGGTGCAGCATGTACCACGCGGCCAGGAAGACAATCGCCATGATCCAGACCGGCGTCGGGATCCCCAGCGGGCGGCCAATACCGAACCAGCCAAACAGGTCAGCATTGTCCGAGAAGCCGGTATTCATCGGGCTGCCGTTGGTGTAAACCAGCGTCACCCCGCGCAGCAGCAGCATCATCACCAGCGTGGCAATAAAGGCCTGAACTCGCCCTTTCGCCACAATCACGCCGGTGACGGCACCAATGGCAGCCCCAAGAGCCAACGCAGCGGCAACGGCCACCAGCGCATTGACCTCAAAGCCCACAATCGAGGCCGCCACCGCCCCGGTCAACGCCAGAAGAGAACCGACGGACAGGTCGATCCCGGAGGTCAGAATGACCAGCGTCATCCCCACCGCCATAATGGCGTTCACCGACGTTTGCTGCAGGATGTTGAACAGGTTATTCACGGTAAAGAAGTTCGGGCTCAGGGCCGAGACAATCGCAATCAGCACCAGCAGAGCGATCAGCGATTTTTGCTCCATCAGCCACGCTTTGGTGAACCAGCGACGGGTGGACACGGTCTGGGTACTCATTTATCTAACTCCTGATTCACTCGATTAAGCTTACCAACGGCCGCGGCCATCAGCGCCTCCTGGGTGGCTTCTTCACGGGAGAACTCCCCGCTCAGTCGCCCTTCGTGAATAACCATAATGCGGTCGCTCATGCCCAGCACTTCCGGCATCTCGGACGACACAAGGATGATGCTCAACCCTTCGGCTTTAAACTGGTTAATTAACTGATAAATTTCTTTTTTCGCCCCAACGTCGACGCCACGAGTTGGCTCGTCGAGGATCAGCACTTTCGGACGGGTCATCAGGCCACGCGCGATGGCAACTTTCTGTTGGTTACCGCCGGACAGCAGGCCAATTGGCTGTTCCATGGAAGGCGTTTTGACGTTGAACAGGCGAATAAAGTCCTGCACCGCCTGCTGCTCATCTTTATGCTTCAGGCTGCCAGCCCCGCGACTGAAATAACGCAGCGCGGTCAACGACATGTTCTCCTTCACCGACATCCCCAGAACCAGCCCATCGCGCTTGCGGTCTTCAGAGATGTAAACGATGCCATTAGCCAACCCATCCTGCGGAGAACGAGTCACTACTTCACGGCCATCCAGCGCCACATAGCCACCGCTTCTCGGCAGCGCGCCATAAAGCACTTTCATCAATTCGGTACGCCCGGCACCCATCAGCCCGGCAACGCCGAGGATTTCGCCTTTACGCAGCGTGAAAGAAACCGCCTTCACGCCGGGGCCAGATACGTTATCGACCCGCAGGCGAATATCGCCGGGCTGTTTGTCCAGATGCGGATACTGGTCTTCCAGCTTGCGGCCAACCATCATTTCGATCAGGGTATCTTCGGTAAGCGTGGAGACTTCGCGCTCGGCAATAAACTGCCCGTCACGCAGCACTGTCACGTCGTCGCACACCTCAAAAATCTCTTTCATGCGGTGGGAGATATAAACGATGCCGCAGCCCTGAGCCTTCAGCTCACGGATAACGCGGAACAGCGACTCGGTTTCCGTGTCGGTCAGCGCATCGGTCGGTTCATCCATGATGATGACTTTGGACTCAAAGCTCAGCACCTTGGCAATCTCAACCATTTGCTGATCGCCAATCGACAGCTCGCCCACCAGACGCTCGCTGGTGTAGCGTAAATTCAGCTTCGCCAGCAGCTTGTCGGCTTCACGGTACATCTTCTTCCAGTCAATGTTGCCAAAATGCCCGACAAACTCGCGGCCAAGGAAGATGTTCTCCGCAATGCTGAGCTGCGGGATCAGGTTGAGTTCCTGGTGGATAATCCCGATACCGGCTTCCTGAGACGCTTTTGGCCCGCTAAAGGCAGTTTCTTTTCCCAGCCACAGCAGCGAACCGGCATCTTTGGTGTAGATCCCGGTCAGGACTTTCATCATCGTGGATTTGCCGGCGCCGTTCTCACCCACCAGCGCCATTGCGCGGCCCGGGTAAACGTTCAACGCCGCACCAGACAGGGCTTTCACCCCTGGGAACGATTTATCGATCCCTTTAAGTTGCAGTAAGGGTTCCATGCTGACCTCCTCAGAAGGTTACGCCGGCACAGAGAATGATATTCGCATACGGGGAACACTCCCCGCTGCGAATAACCGCATGTGCATCCGCGGTGTGCTGCTTGAACTGCTCATGGCTGATGTAACGAATAGTTATGGTGTTTCCCTGGTGTTTTTGCAGTTGCTCAATATGGCTGAGCAACGTTTCGTGAAGCGCGGGATTATATTGTTTGATTTCAGAAGCAACGATTGCCGCCTCAACCTGCATTTCCTGCGTTACCACATCCACGACCTGCATAAAGCCCGGAACGCCGTGAGTTAATGCCAAATCAATGCGCTGTGTATGGCGCGGAATTGGCAGCCCGGCATCGGCAATCACCAGTGAATCGGTGTGCCCCAGACGGGAGATAACGGCCGAAACATCAGCGTTAAGAACGGTACCTTTCTTCATTTTCCTGCTCCACTAGCGAAACGTTTCGCTGATAATGAGTGTAGGAAAAGAGGTGGCGGTTAAACAACCACCAGGTTAAAGAAGTGTGATCAACATCGAAACGTTTCGCTAATAAATGCAAAACGGTACCTGAGTACCGTTTTTTAGTCTTTGCGCCCTCTCCTTGTGGGAGAGGATTGGGGTGAGGGCATCAGGCCAGTAAAGACTGGCTGACTTAAATCTCGACCTGGGTGCCCAGCTCGATAACCCTGTTCGGCGGGATCTCAAACTGATCAGGCGCGCGCAGGGCATTTCGCTGCAGGGCGAGGAACAGCTTGCCGCGCAGGCGGAGATACCACGGACGCTTACCGATAATCAGCGACTCATGCGACATGAAGAACGAGGTTTCCATCATCCGACAGCTTAAGCCTTCCAAACCACAGCGGTGGAAAATCTCTTCCACGTTCGGCGTTTCACGCCAGCCGTAGCTGGCCACCACGCGCCAGAAGGTGGGTGACAGCTGCTCAATAGAAACGCGTTTAACGTTGTGAACGTATGGGGCATCTTCGGTGCGCAGCGTCAGCAGTACGACTCGCTCATGCAGCACTTTGTTGTGCTTCAGGTTGTGCAGCATGGCAAACGGGATCACGTTCAACGCGCGGGACATATAAACCGCGGTGCCCGGTACGCGAACCGGCGGAGACTTCTCAAGGGACGCAATCATCGCTTCCAGCGAGTTACCGTGCTCGTGCATACGGCGCAGCAGGCGGAAACGCTCGCTCTTCCACGTCGTCATGATGGTAAACATGACAAGCCCCAGCGTGAGCGGCAGCCAGCCGCCAGAGACGATTTTCTCGAGGTTAGCAGAGAACAGCGGCACGTCGATAAACAGGAAGCCCACGCACATCAGGAGCACGGCAATTTTATTCCAGTGCCAGTTTTTGCGCGCGACGGTACAGCAGAGAATCGAGGTCAGCACCATCGTGCCGGTTACTGCGATCCCGTATGCCGCCGCCAGGTTACTTGAATGTTCGAAGCTAACGATGACGATCACCACGGCGATATACAGAATCCAGTTAATCGCTGGAATGTAAATCTGCCCGGACTCCATTTCCGAGGTATGGATGATACGCATTGGCGAGAGGTAACCCAGGCGAACCGCCTGACGAGTCAGCGAGAATACGCCGGAAATCACGGCCTGAGAGGCAATAACCGTTGCCAGCGTCGCCAGGACCAATAAAGGGATCAGCGCCCAGTCAGGTGCCAGCAGGAAGAACGGGTTTTTAATCGCTTCCGGGTTCTTTAACAGCAGCGCGCCCTGGCCAAAATAGTTCAGAACTAATGAAGGCAGAACCGCGATAAACCACGCGATGCGAATCGGGAGCTTACCAAAGTGCCCCATATCTGCATATAGCGCTTCAACCCCGGTTATAGCCAGCACAACAGCGCCGAGAGCAACGAACGACACGGCTTTGTACTGCACGAAGAAATTCACCGCCCAGGCCGGGTTAAGCGCCTGCAGAACTTCCGGGTTGCCGATGATACTGCGCGCGCCCAGAACAGCGAGCGTCAGGAACCACAGCAGCATCACCGGAGCAAACAGCTTGCCCACCATCCCGGTGCCGTGCTTCTGAATCATAAACAGCAGCGTCAGAACAATAATAGAAAGGGGAACAATGTACTGATCGAGCTGCGGCGCGGCTATCTCAAGACCCTCTATGGCCGACATCACCGATATCGCCGGTGTGATAACCACCTCGCCGTAGAAGAAGCTGCCGCCAATCAACCCCATGATCACCAGTACAGAGGTCATTCGCGCCGTCGTATTACGCCCGGCAAGCGACATTAGCGTTAAGATCCCGCCTTCCCCGGCGTTATCCGCCCGCATCACGAAGGTGAGATATTTGATGGAGACGACCAGTACCAACAGCCAAAAAATTAACGACAAAAAGCCAAACACGGCGTCGCGTTCAACGCCAAACCCAAACTGCCCGGACAGGCATTCACGAAGGGTATAAAGCGGGCTGGTACCTATATCACCGTACACAACCCCGATAGCAGCCAGCGTAACGGCCGGCAACGATTGTTTATTATCAGCGCTCATAGACTAATCTTTTGTTGGAATCCCGAAAACGTGTGCTTAGTCCCTTGGCCCACAAAACGGCGCACAGTATGCACGATAATTGTGTAAATCGTACTCCTAAATGCATTTGACTTATCTCAGCTCAAACGTTGCATGCGGCATAATCAGCACATTAACTGGCTAAAAATAAACGCTATACTCGCGTTTCTCCACAGGGTTAACCGCGTAAGGATGCAAAGCTAATTATGGCTCAATCACATTTGCTGGCTGAAAGAATTTCTCGTCTCAGCCAGGCGCTGGAAAAGGGACTTTTTGAACGTCAGCACGCCGTTCGTCTCTGTTTGCTGGCGGCGCTGAGCGGCGAAAGCGTCTTTTTACTTGGTCCGCCAGGCATTGCAAAAAGCCTGATCGCCCGCCGCCTGAAATTCGCCTTTCGCGAAGCGCGCGCCTTTGAATATCTAATGACTCGCTTCTCAACGCCAGAAGAAGTTTTTGGCCCGCTTTCTATTCAGGCGCTGAAAGATGAAGGCCGCTATGAGCGCCTGACCGCCGGCTACCTGCCGGAAGCCGAAATCGTGTTTCTGGATGAGATCTGGAAAGCCGGCCCGGCAATTCTAAACACCCTGCTGACCGCCATTAACGAACGCCGCTTCCGCAATGGCGCCAGCGAAGACAAAATCCCCATGCGCCTGCTGGTGGCCGCCTCCAACGAATTGCCCGAAGCGGACAGCAGCCTGGAAGCGCTGTATGACCGCATGCTAATCCGCCTGTGGCTCGACAAAGTACAGGACAAAGCGAATTTCCGCTCAATGCTCATCAGCCAGCACGACGAAAACTTTAATCCGGTCACCGAAAACCTGCAGGTTACCGATGAAGAATATTTCACCTGGCAACAGCAAATTGGCGGCGTCGCGCTGCCGGACGACGTTTTTGAACTGATCTTCACCCTGAGGCAGCTGCTTGAGGCCACGCCGGGGGCACCTTATGTATCCGATCGCCGCTGGAAAAAAGCCATTCGTCTGCTGCAGGCCAGCGCCTTCTTTAACGGCCGCGATGCCGTGGCGCCTATCGATCTTATCCTGCTCAAAGACTGTCTGTGGCACGACACGGCAACCATGAATTTGATGCAGCAGCAGATTGAAGTTTTGATGACCGGCCACGCGTGGCAGCAGCAGGCCATTCTGAGCAAGCTCAGCGGCATCGTCCAGCGCCGCCTCCAGCTTCAGCAGCAAAGCAGCGATCGGGACGCTTTCACCGTGCTCAAGCAGACCGGTATGTTCAGCCGCAAGCCGCAGTACCAGCTCCCGGATGAGATAACCGGCGAAACGCTAACGCTTTTACTGCAAAAGCCGCTGAAACTGCACGATATCGAAGTGATTCATATCACCCTGGCGCGTGAGGCGCTGGCGCAGTGGCTTAATAAAGGAGGCGAGATCCGCGGCAAGTTGAACGGCATTGGTTTTGCGCAGTTGCTTAACCTTGAAGTGGACAACAGCCTGCACCTGACCATTCGCGATGTTAGCCTCCAGGCCACACGGCTGGCGCTGCCGGGCCACCAGCAACAGGGCGTACCGGATGAGATCAAAAAGCAGTTTGACGATCTCGACGCCGCGTTACACCAGCAGCACGAGCGCTTTAACGATCAGCAAAAATGCCTGTTTATTGAAAGCGACTGGCTGGGAAAAATTGAAGCCAGCCTGCAGGACGTTGCGGCACAGCTGAAACAGGCCCGGCAATGATAAGCGTTGAAACGCTGGATATGATCCTGACTATTGGTGAAGGCGAACTGATAGAAGAGATCATTATTACCCTGCTGGCTGCCCCGCAGCTGGCGGTGTTTTTCGAAAAATTCCCGCGTTTGAAAAAAGCAGTTAGTGAAGACTTACCTCGCTGGCGAGACCAGCTCAAAGGCCGACTGAAGGACGGACACGTCCCGGATGAGCTGGCGCAGGAAGTCCTTTGCTACCAGCAGAGTCAGTTACTCACCACCGGGCAGCTCATCATGCGGCTGCCGGAAATTATTCAGCTGCTGCATAAGCTCGGCTCGCCGTTCTATGAACAGGCCAAAACGCTGGTGGCTGATAACCCGCACTTCACCCCGGCGCAGCATACGCTGTTTCTGCAGCGCTGGCGGTTGAGCCTGGTTGTACAGGCCACGTCGCTTAACCAGCAGTTGTTAGAAGACGAGCGCGACAAGCTGCTGGCGGAGATTCAGGAGCGGCTGGCACTTAGCGGGCAACTGGACCCCGCACTTGCCGAAAACGATAAAGCAGCGGGCAAGCTGTGGGACATGAGCGGCGGCACGCTCAAGCGCGGGGACTATCAGCTGATTGTGCAATACGGCGAGTTTCTCACCGGCCAGCCCGAGCTGATGCAGCTTGCCGAACAGCTGGGCCGCTCCCGCGAGGCAAAATCGGTCCCGCGGAAAGATTCCCCCACGGAGCCCTGGCGTATGCTGGTTCGGGAACCTGCCACCGTGCCCGAACAGGTTGACGGCCTACAGCGCAGCGACGATATCCTGCGCCTGCTGCCGCCCGAACTGGCAACCCTTGGGATTACCGAACTGGAATTTGAGTTCTACCGCCGTCTGGTGGAGAAGCAACTGCTCACTTACCGTCTGCACGGTGACGCATGGCGTGAAAAAATCATCGAACGCCCGGTCGCCCATCAGGATTTTGACGAACAACCTCGCGGGCCATTTATTGTCTGCGTGGACACTTCAGGCTCCATGGGCGGATTCAACGAGCAATGCGCAAAGGCTTTTTGCCTGGCGCTGATGCGCATTGCCCTCGCCGACAACCGGCGCTGCTTTATTATGCTGTTTTCCAGCGAAGTGGTGCGCTATGAGGTCAGCGGGCGGGACGGCATCGATCAGGCGATCCGTTTTTTAAGCCAGCACTTCAGCGGCGGGACGGATCTTGCCAGCTGTTTCCGCTCGATCCTGGAAAAAATGCAAACCGGAGACTGGCACGATGCCGATGCGGTGGTGATCTCAGATTTTATCGCCCAGCGGCTACCGGACGATGTCGTCAGCAGCGTGAAGGCGCTGCAGCGGCAGTATCAGAACCGCTTTCACGCGGTCGCCATGTCAGGGCATGGAAAACCCGGCATCATGCGCATCTTTGACCATATCTGGCGCTTTGACACCGGGATGAGAAGCCGCCTGCTGCGTCGCTGGCGGCGCTAAGACTCACAGCAGGTCGCTAACCTTAGCCTGCACTTCTGGCGACCAGACGCCGCACTGGACCTGGCCAATATGCGGCAGCTGAAGCAGCAGCATCGTCAGACGAGACTGGCCAATGCCGCCGCCGATGGTTTGCGGCATTTCACCTTTCACCAACGACTGGTGCCATTCGAGCTGGAGCCTGTCTTCATCTCCGGTGATCGCCAGCTGGCGCTTCAGGGTGTCCGCATCCACGCGGATCCCCATAGAAGAAAGCTCCAGCGCATCTTCCAGCACCGGGTTCCAGACCAGGATATCGCCGTTCAGCCCCGGTAAACCTGCTTCCCCGCCGGTTGACCAGTCATCATAATCCGGGGCGCGGACGTCGTGACGTTTCCCGTCCGACAGCTTGCCCCCGATGCCGATTAAGAAGACCGCGCCAAGTTCTTTAGCGATAGCCCGCTCGCGGCCTTTTGCGTCCAGACCAGGGAAGCGCTGCAATAACGTTTCGCTGTGAACAAAATGGATTTTCTCCGGCAGCAAGGCAGCCAGGCCAAACCGTTCACTCACTTCAGCCTCGGTAGCCTTAATTGCCGCCCAGATGCTCTCTACGGTTTGTTTTAGCGTGCCGGTGTGGCGTTCGCCGTCACCCATCACGCGTTCCCAGTCCCACTGATCGACATAGACCGAGTGAATCGGGGATAAACGGTCTTCATCGGGGCGAAGAGCTTTCATGTGCGTGTAAAGCCCTTCGCCCGCGCTGAAGTCGTGCTGGCCGAGCGTTTTTCTTTTCCATTTGGCCAGCGAATGCACCACTTCAAACTGCGCCTGCGGCAAGGTTTTCACCTTCACCTGCACTGCTTTCTCGCTGCCAGAAAGGTTGTCCTGTGTGCCATCCCCTACGCGGCTGAGGATCGGTGCCTGTACTTCTATCAGGCCCAGCTTCTCTTCCAGTTGACGGGAAAAATGGGTTTTCACAAAACTGATCTGACGTTGTTTAGCAATCCAGGCGGTTTTCATGGCTTTTCTCTTTGTTGTGGTGTTTCTGTCATCGATTAAGCAACAGAAACGTCACCGTATTCAATAATCAACAATAAAAAAGGCCAGCCTCTTTTTAATCAACGAATTTAAGGCTATAAAAAATGGAAAATCGGCATTTATCATAGGAAAAAGTGATGGATAATTATCAGATCGACAATCTCGATCGCGGCATACTCGAAGCATTAATGGCCAATGCCCGCACCGCATATGCAGAACTGGCCAAACAGTTTGGCGTCAGCCCGGGCACCATTCACGTGCGCGTCGAAAAGATGAAGCAGGCGGGGATCATTACCGGGGCGCGCATCGACATCAGCCCGAAGCAGCTCGGCTACGATGTCTGCTGCTTTATTGGCATCATTCTGAAAAGCGCCAAAGATTATCCCTCCGCTCTGACCAAGCTGGAAAACCTGGATGAGGTGACTGAGGCTTACTACACCACCGGCCACTACAGCATCTTTATTAAGGTGATGTGCCGATCCATTGATGCCCTCCAGCAGGTACTTATCAACAAGATCCAAACAATCGATGAAATTCAGTCCACTGAAACGCTGATCTCGCTGCAGAACCCGATCATGCGCACTATCCGGCCCTGATCGTTAATTTTAATACCCATATTATCCACAGGTAGATCCCCGCTCTTTCACAGCGTACAATACGCGACGATTTGAAAAGGCGGGACACAATGGCTGATATCACTCTGATTAGCGGCAGTACTCTGGGTAGTGCCGAATATGTAGCAGAACATCTGGCAGAGAAGCTTGAAGAAGCGGGACACGGCACTGAAATGCTGCATGGCCCTCTTTTAGAAGATCTTAAAGCCAGCGGTATCTGGCTGGTGGTCTCTTCCACACATGGTGCTGGCGATCTGCCGGACAACCTGCAGCCTTTCTATGACGCTATAAATGAACAGCGCCCGGATCTGAGCGACGTAAGCTATGGCGCGATCGGGATCGGCAGCCGTGAATACGATACGTTTTGCGGTGCTATAGAGAAGATCGATCTGCTTCTGACCGAATGTGGTGCAACCCGCATAGGATCCTTGCTCAAAATTAACATCCTCGATCACGACATTCCTGAGGATCCAGCCGAAATTTGGGTTGGTTCCTGGATTAATTTACTCCCTGAAGTGTAAAGATTGCGCGATCAGATGTGGATAACTCTGGTTAAAAGCTTGGATTAACCCGTAGTTATCCCAATAACAACCGCTGTTCACTTTTTGAGTTGTGCATAAACCTCAATTCTGATCCCAGCTTATACGGTCTGGGATCACCGGTAGTACACAGCAAACGATCCTTTCCAGGTTGTTGATCCTTAAATGGATAAATGGCTTATCCACAGAGGTGGTCGATCCTAATAAGAGATCACAATAAAGAGATCTTTAAATAAAAAAGATCTTCTTTTAATAACCGAAGATCCCGATGCTTTCTCGAAAGACTAAAGTTGAGTAGAATCCCCAGCCCGGGAAGTCACAAACCCTCATTCGCGAAACCGAGGCAGTTACCATGTTTTATCCAGATCCTTTTGACGTCATTATCATCGGCGGGGGTCATGCAGGCACAGAGGCGGCAATGGCCGCAGCTCGTATGGGTCAGCAGACCCTGCTTCTGACACACAATATCGACACGCTGGGACAGATGTCCTGTAACCCGGCTATTGGCGGTATTGGCAAGGGACATTTGGTTAAGGAAGTGGATGCTCTCGGCGGCCTGATGGCTACCGCGATCGATCATGCAGGTATTCAGTTTAGAATACTAAACGCCAGCAAAGGCCCGGCAGTCCGCGCCACTCGCGCTCAGGCAGACCGCGTGCTTTACCGTCAGGCCGTGCGCACCGCGCTGGAGAACCAGCCAAACCTGATGATTTTCCAGCAGGCGGTTGAAGATCTTATCGTTGAGAACGATCGTGTCGTCGGTGCGGTCACCCAGATGGGGCTTAAATTCCGCGCGAAAGCGGTTGTGCTGACGGTAGGCACCTTCCTGGATGGTAAGATCCACATCGGGCTGGATAACTACAGCGGCGGCCGTGCAGGCGATCCTCCGTCGATCCCGCTCTCACGTCGCTTACGTGAACTGCCTTTGCGCGTCAGTCGCCTGAAAACCGGGACACCTCCGCGCATTGACGCCCGCACCATTGATTTCAGCGTACTTGCTCCGCAGCACGGAGATAACCCGATGCCGGTGTTCTCCTTCATGGGGAACGTGAACCAGCACCCGGAGCAGGTACCTTGCTACATCACGCATACCAATGAGCAAACTCACGAGGTCATTCGTAATAACCTCGACCGCAGTCCAATGTATGCAGGGATTATCGAAGGCATTGGTCCTCGTTACTGTCCGTCTATCGAAGACAAAGTGATGCGTTTTGCCGATCGCAACGCGCACCAAATCTTCCTGGAGCCTGAAGGGCTGACCAGCAACGAGATTTACCCGAACGGGATCTCCACCAGCCTGCCCTTTGACGTTCAGATGCAAATCGTTCGTTCGATGAAGGGAATGGAGAATGCGAAGATCGTTCGCCCAGGCTACGCGATTGAGTATGACTTTTTCGATCCGCGCGATCTGAAACCAACGCTGGAAAGCAAATTTATCCAGGGGCTGTTCTTTGCTGGTCAGATCAACGGCACCACTGGTTACGAAGAAGCCGCTGCTCAGGGTCTGCTTGCCGGTCTCAATGCCGCTCGGTTCTCTGCCGAGAAAGAGGGTTGGGCACCGCGTCGCGATCAGGCTTACCTTGGCGTGCTGGTTGATGACCTGTGCACTCTGGGGACCAAAGAACCGTACCGTATGTTTACTTCCAGGGCTGAATATCGCCTGATGCTGCGTGAAGACAACGCCGACCTGCGTCTCACCGAAGCTGGCCGTGAGCTGGGTCTGGTGGATGATGCTCGCTGGGCTCGCTTCAACGACAAGCTGGAAATGATCGAACGTGAGCGTCAGCGCCTGAAAGATATCTGGCTGCACCCGAACTCTGAGCAGGTAGCAGAGGTGAACGCGCAGCTCAGTGCCCCGCTTTCCAAAGAAGCTAACGGCGAAGATCTGCTGCGTCGCCCAGAAATGACCTACGCGGCGATGACGCAGCTGTCGACCTTTGCGCCAGGACTTCAAGATCCTCAGGCTGCAGAGCAGGTCGAGATCCAGGTTAAATACGAAGGCTATATTGCACGCCAGCAGGATGAGATTGAAAAACAGCAACGCAATGAGAATACTGTGTTACCAGCCACGCTCGACTATAGTCAGGTGAGCGGGCTGTCTAACGAAGTGATCGCCAAACTTAACGATCACAAACCGGTTTCCATTGGCCAGGCATCGCGCATCTCGGGTATTACCCCTGCGGCAATCTCTATTTTGCTTGTCTGGCTTAAAAAACAAGGGCTGCTGCGACGCAGCGCTTAAAAACAGACGACAACAGGCCAGGCAATCCTGGCCTCTTTTTTTGATGGGTTTATGACGTGCTGACTAAATTATCTCGCCTGCTGAAAGAAGCGGGCATCACTCTCCCTGAAAATCAGCAGCAGCAACTGGTGGGCTATGTTTCGCTGCTCGACAAATGGAACAAGGCCTATAACCTCACTTCGGTGCGTAATCCTGATGAAATGCTGGTGCGGCATATTCTGGATAGCATTGTGGTCGAACCGCATTTGCAGGGCAGCCGGTTTATCGACGTTGGCACGGGCCCTGGTCTGCCTGGGATCCCGCTGGCAATCGTGCGCCCTGATTCGCATTTCACCCTGCTGGACAGCCTCGGCAAGCGTGTGCGATTCCTGCGTCAGGTCCAGCACGAGCTGAAGCTGGAAAACATTACTCCGGTACAAAGTCGCGTGGAGGATTTTCCGGCGGAACCTCCGTTTGACGGCGTTATCAGCCGGGCTTTTGCCTCGCTAAGCGACATGGTGAACTGGTGTCACCATCTGCCTGCTGCGCACGGGAAGTTCTATGCGCTGAAAGGGGTGCGTCCGGATGAAGAAATTACCCAACTGCCTGCCGGATTCACCGTTGAAAATATCGTCAAACTCAACGTGCCGAGCCTGGAAGGGGAGAGGCATTTGGTGCTGATTAAGGCAAACAAAACTTAATATTTATCAAAAAACGACGCGATAGAGATGTTTCACTGAGGTTAAAAAACGGCGGGGCGATCGATGTAATGGTTGGTTACATTTAACCAATCTTTAACTCGGATTTATCCTGCTTTTAACTTAAAAGTGATTAATTACCAGGGTAATAATTTTATTCGAAAATATCATCCGGCTAAAATTATGCCGAAAAACGGCCTTTGTCGGATGTTAAAAGTTTAACTGGAATGTCAATGAAAGGTTTTTATGATGTTTCAGCTTGTTTTAAACAGAGTGCACATTAATCAGCTTAATTATCAGTCATCTGTAATTAGTGCTTTCTTAAGCGGCAAAATAATGTCTGCCGATAAGATGTTTAATTTGTGATCGTGTGCACGCTTTGCTGTCAGGGATTTCGGCTTATTTGCACTTTTTGAGGAAGCCGATGCGATTCACCAAAAGTCAGAAAACGGCTCTGCGGAAAATTAATTAAACATTTGTTCACCTTTTCGCTACTTATTGTTTGAAATCACTGGGCCGCACCGTATAATTTGCTCGCTTTTTGAGGCTTGACTCAGCGTCGCAAAGACAGTTTTATACGACACGCGACATACCTCATAGGTAGCAGGAGTTAGGAAACGTCATGTCTGTGTCGCTCTTGAGTAAGAACGTAGCCCGCAAGCTTCTGTTCATCCAACTTCTGGCTGTGGTAGCAATTGGACTGCTGTTTTGCCTTAAAGCTCCTTCTTGGGGCGCTTCCGCTCTCGGTGGAGGCCTGGCGGTTTGGTTGCCAAACTCGCTGTTTATGATTTTTGCCTGGCGTCATCAGGCGCATACACCCGCAAAAGGCCGCGTGGCCTGGACATTCGCTTTCGGCGAAGTGCTAAAGGTGATTGCGACCTTCATCATTTTAGTGGTGGCGCTGGCGTACTTTAAGGCGGTGGTATTGCCGCTAATAGTGACGTGGGTTTCGGTGCTGGTTGTGCAGATACTCGCACCAGCTGTAATTAACAACAAAGGGTAAGAGGCATCATGTCTGCAGGAGAAATCTCTACACCGCAGGAGTATATAGGTCACCACCTGAATAACCTTCAGTTGGACCTGCGTACTTTCTCGCTGGTGGATCCGCATAACCCCCCGGCTACCTTCTGGACGCTCAACATCGACTCCATGTTCTTCTCAGTATTTCTGGGGCTGGTGTTCTTGGTGTTGTTCCGTAAAGTGGCGAAAACCGCAACCAGCGGCGTCCCGGGTAAATTTCAGACTTTTATCGAGCTGATTATTGGCTTTGTGCATGGCAGCGTGAAAGACATGTACCATGGCAAAAGCAAGGTTATCGCTCCACTCGCTCTGACGATTTTCGTCTGGGTCTTCCTGATGAACTTGATGGATCTGTTGCCTATCGATCTGCTGCCGCTTATCGGCGAGCACTTCTTAGGCCTGCCAGCCCTGCGCGTGGTGCCGTCTGCGGACGTGAATATCACCCTGTCTATGGCGCTAGGCGTGTTTATCCTCATTCTGTTCTACAGCATCAAAATGAAAGGCATTGGCGGCTTCACGAAAGAGCTGACGCTGCAGCCGTTCAATCACTGGGCATTTATTCCTGTCAACTTAATCCTTGAAGGGGTAAGCCTGCTGTCCAAACCTGTATCACTGGGTCTGCGACTGTTCGGCAACATGTATGCCGGTGAGCTGATTTTCATTCTGATTGCAGGTCTGTTGCCGTGGTGGTCACAGTGGATTCTGAATGTGCCGTGGGCCATTTTCCACATCCTGATTATTACGCTGCAAGCCTTCATCTTCATGGTTCTGACGATCGTCTATCTGTCGATGGCGTCTGAAGAACATTAATTTACTTACCACTACTGCGTTTAACTGAAACAAACTTGGAGACTGTCATGGAAAACCTGAATATGGATCTGCTGTACATGGCTGCCGCTGTGATGATGGGTCTGGCGGCAATCGGTGCTGCGATCGGTATCGGCATCCTCGGGGGCAAATTCCTGGAAGGCGCTGCACGCCAACCAGATCTGATTCCACTGCTGCGTACTCAGTTCTTTATCGTAATGGGTCTGGTGGATGCAATCCCAATGATCGCTGTTGGTCTGGGTCTGTACGTGATGTTCGCCGTCGCCTAGTGAGCGATGTTTGAGTCATCTAGTAATATCAGAACGTTAACTAACAAAGAGGCATTGTGCTGTGAACATTAACGCAACAATCCTCGGCCAGGCCATCGCGTTTGTCCTGTTTGTTCTGTTCTGCATGAAGTACGTATGGCCGCCATTAATGGCAGCCATCGAGAAACGTCAGAAAGAAATTGCTGACGGTCTTGCTTCTGCAGAACGTGCTCAAAAGGACCTTGACCTTGCACAGGCCAACGCGACCGACCAGCTGAAAAAAGCCAAAGCGGAAGCTCAGGTGATCATTGAGCAGGCGAACAAACGCCGTGCCCAGATCCTTGATGAAGCGAAAACTGAGGCAGAGCAGGAACGTAATAAAATCGTTGGGCAGGCTCAGGCAGAAATCGACGCTGAGCGTAAACGCGCTCGTGAAGAGCTGCGTAAGCAGGTCGCTCTGCTGGCAATTGCCGGTGCCGAGAAGATAATCGAACGTTCCGTAGATGAAGCTGCTAACAGCGACATCGTCGATAAACTGGTCGCTGAACTGTAAGGAGGGAGGGGCTGATGTCTGAATTTGTTACTGTAGCTCGCCCCTACGCCAAAGCAGCTTTTGACTTTGCCGTCGAACACCAGAGCGTAGACCGCTGGCAGAATATGCTGGCGTTTGCTGCCGAGGTAACGAAAAACGAACAAATGGAAGAGCTTCTTTCCGGTGCCCTGGCACCAGAAACGCTCGCAGATTCGTTCATCGCCATTTGCGGCGAGCAGCTGGACGCCAACGGCCAGAACCTGATTAAGGTGATGGCTGATAACGGTCGTTTAAAAGCGCTCCCGGATGTTCTTGAGCAGTTCGCGCATTTACGCGCGCTGAGTGAAGCGATTGCAGAGGTTCAGGTAACCTCCGCGGCTGAACTTAGCCATGAACAGCTTGCAAACATTACGTCCGCAATGGAAAAACGTCTGTCACGCAAAGTTAAGCTGAATTGCAAAATCGATAAGTCTGTTATGGCGGGCGTTATCATCCAGTCGGGTGATATGGTCATTGACGGTAGCGTACGCGGCCGTCTTGAACGTCTTGCAGACGTCTTGCAGTCTTAAGGGGACTGGAGCATGCAACTGAATTCCACCGAAATCAGCGAACTGATCAAGCAGCGCATTGCTCAGTTCAATGTTGTGAGCGAAGCTCATAACGAAGGTACTATTGTTTCTGTAAGTGACGGTATTATCCGCGTTCACGGCCTGGCCGATTGTATGCAGGGTGAGATGATTTCCCTGCCGGGTAACCGTTACGCTATCGCACTGAACCTGGAGCGCGACTCCGTAGGTGCTGTAGTGATGGGCCCATACGCTGACCTCGCCGAAGGCATGAAGGTTAAGTGTACTGGCCGTATTCTGGAAGTTCCGGTTGGCCGTGGCCTGTTGGGCCGCGTGGTGAACACCCTGGGTGCACCAATCGACGGTAAAGGTCCGGTTGATAACGATGGCTTCTCGCCAATCGAAGTTATCGCGCCAGGCGTAATCGAACGTCAGTCCGTCGATCAGCCGGTGCAGACCGGTTATAAATCCGTCGATGCGATGATTCCAATCGGCCGTGGCCAGCGTGAGCTGATCATCGGTGACCGTCAGACTGGTAAAACCGCGATGGCAATCGATGCCATCATCAACCAGCGTGACTCCGGTATTAAATGTGTGTACGTGGCTATCGGCCAGAAAGCGTCCACCATTTCTAACGTGGTTCGTAAACTGGAAGAGCACGGCGCACTGTCCAACACCATCGTTGTTGTGGCAACTGCTTCTGAATCCGCTGCACTGCAATACCTGGCACCATATGCTGGTTGCGCAATGGGCGAATACTTCCGTGACCGCGGTGAAGATGCGCTGATCGTATACGATGACCTGTCTAAACAGGCTGTTGCTTATCGTCAGGTTTCCCTGCTGCTTCGTCGTCCACCAGGTCGTGAAGCCTTCCCGGGCGACGTGTTCTACCTCCACTCCCGTCTGCTGGAGCGCGCATCCCGCGTTAACGCGGAATACGTGGAAGCTTTCACCAAAGGTGAAGTTAAAGGTAAAACCGGCTCCCTGACCGCTCTGCCGATCATCGAAACCCAGGCGGGTGACGTTTCTGCGTTCGTTCCAACCAACGTAATTTCGATTACCGATGGTCAGATCTTCCTGGAAACCAACCTGTTTAACTCCGGTATTCGTCCGGCAGTTAACCCAGGTATTTCGGTATCTCGTGTTGGTGGTGCTGCTCAGACCAAGATCATCAAGAAACTGTCCGGTGGTATTCGTACCGCGCTGGCACAGTATCGTGAACTGGCTGCGTTCTCTCAGTTCGCATCCGATCTGGATGAAGCCACCCGTAAACAGCTGAGCCACGGTCAGAAAGTGACCGAGCTGCTGAAACAGAAACAGTATGCCCCAATGTCTGTTGCACAACAGGGTCTGGTGCTGTTCGCGGCTGAACGCGGTTACCTCGAAGACGTGGAACTGGCGAAAATCGGTAGCTTCGAAGCCGCTCTGCTGGCTTACGCTGACCGTGATCACGCTCCGCTGATGCAAGAAATTAACCAGACCGGTGGCTATAACGACGAGATCGAAGGCAAGCTGAAAGGCATCCTCGACTCCTTTAAAGCAACCCAGTCCTGGTAACGTCTGGCGGCTTGCTCTAGGGCAAGCCGCAAGGCATTGAGGAGAAGCTCATGGCCGGCGCAAAAGAGATACGTAGTAAGATCGCAAGCGTCCAGAACACGCAGAAGATCACCAAAGCGATGGAGATGGTCGCCGCTTCCAAAATGCGTAAATCGCAGGATCGCATGGCGGCCAGCCGTCCTTATGCAGATACCATGCGCAAAGTGATTGGTCACCTTGCGAACGGTAATCTGGAATATAAGCACCCATACCTGGAAGAACGCGACGTTAAGCGCGTGGGCTACCTGGTGGTGTCGACCGATCGTGGTTTGTGCGGCGGTTTGAACATTAACTTGTTCAAAAAAGTGCTGGCGGATATGAAAGAGTGGTCCGATAAGGGCGTTCAGAGCGAACTCGCGATGATCGGCTCTAAAGGCGTTTCTTTCTTCAACTCCGTTGGCGGCAACGTGGTTGCTCAGGTTACCGGCATGGGAGATACCCCTTCCCTGTCTGAACTGATCGGCCCGGTGAAAGTGATGCTGCAAGCCTACGACGAAGGTCGTCTGGACAAGCTGTACGTTGTCAGCAACAAATTTGTTAACACCATGTCTCAGGTTCCGACCATCACTCAGCTGCTGCCGTTACCGGCATCAGAAGATGAGGATCTGAAGCGTAAATCCTGGGACTACCTGTACGAACCGGACCCGAAAGCGCTGCTGGACACCCTGCTGCGTCGTTATGTTGAGTCTCAGGTTTATCAGGGCGTCGTAGAAAACCTGGCCAGCGAGCAGGCCGCACGTATGGTGGCGATGAAAGCCGCAACCGATAACGGCGGCAGCCTGATTAAAGAGCTGCGGTTGGTATACAACAAAGCTCGTCAGGCCAGCATTACTCAGGAACTTACCGAAATCGTCGGTGGTGCGTCCGCGGTTTAAACCAGGTTTATTACCCTAAATAGTTCGGTTTGCAGAAAGACGCCAACTGAGCAAATCCTCAAGAGCTTACTTCAGTAAGTGACGGAGGTGAGGGAAGGCAGTCAACGCATCTGCAAATTGAAATATGACGGGTAAACGAATTACGTAGAGGATTCAAGATGGCTACTGGAAAGATTGTCCAGGTAATCGGCGCCGTGGTGGACGTCGAGTTCCCTCAGGACGGCGTACCGCGCGTTTATGACGCGCTTGAGGTACAGAACAACAATGAGAAGCTGGTGCTGGAAGTTCAGCAGCAGCTCGGCGGCGGTATCGTGCGTACCATCGCAATGGGTTCCTCCGACGGTCTGCGTCGCGGTCTGCAAGTCAATGACCTCGAGCACCCGATCGAAGTCCCGGTAGGTAAAGCGACCCTGGGCCGTATCATGAACGTACTGGGTCAGCCAATCGACATGAAAGGCGACATCGGCGAAGAAGACCGTTGGGCTATTCACCGTGCAGCACCTTCCTACGAAGAGCTGTCCAGCTCTCAGGAACTGCTGGAAACCGGCATCAAAGTTATCGACCTGATTTGTCCGTTCGCTAAGGGCGGTAAAGTTGGTCTGTTCGGTGGTGCGGGCGTAGGTAAAACCGTAAACATGATGGAGCTGATCCGTAACATCGCGATCGAGCACTCCGGTTATTCCGTGTTTGCGGGCGTGGGTGAACGTACTCGTGAGGGTAACGACTTCTACCACGAAATGACCGACTCCAACGTTCTGGATAAAGTAGCACTGGTTTACGGCCAGATGAACGAGCCACCAGGTAACCGTCTGCGCGTAGCGCTGACCGGTCTGACCATCGCGGAAAAATTCCGTGACGAAGGCCGCGACGTTCTGCTGTTCGTTGATAACATCTACCGTTATACCCTGGCCGGTACAGAAGTATCTGCACTGCTGGGTCGTATGCCTTCTGCGGTAGGTTATCAGCCAACTCTGGCAGAAGAGATGGGTGTTCTTCAGGAGCGTATTACCTCCACCAAGACCGGTTCTATCACCTCCGTACAGGCCGTTTACGTTCCTGCGGATGACTTGACTGACCCGTCTCCGGCGACCACCTTTGCGCACCTGGACTCAACTGTTACGCTGAGCCGTCAGATCGCATCTCTGGGTATTTACCCGGCAGTTGACCCGCTGGACTCCACCAGCCGTCAGCTGGATCCACTGGTTGTTGGTCAGGAGCACTACGATACCGCGCGTGGCGTCCAGTCTATCCTGCAGCGTTACCAGGAACTGAAAGACATCATCGCGATTCTGGGTATGGACGAACTGTCCGAAGAAGACAAACTGGTTGTAGCACGTGCGCGTAAGATCCAGCGCTTCCTGTCTCAGCCATTCTTCGTAGCAGAAGTCTTTACCGGTTCTCCAGGCAAATACGTTTCGCTGAAAGATACCATCCGTGGCTTTAAAGGCATCATGGACGGCGAATACGACCATCTGCCAGAGCAGGCGTTCTACATGGTTGGCTCCATCGACGAAGCCGTTGAGAAAGCGAAAAAACTTTAACGCCTAATCGGAGGGTGACATGGCTATGACTTACCACCTGGACGTCGTCAGCGCGGAGCAGCAAATGTTCTCCGGTCTGGTCGAAAAGATCCAGGTAACGGGTAGCGAAGGTGAGCTGGGTATCTACCCAGGTCACGCCCCGCTGCTCACCGCCATTAAGCCTGGTATGATTCGCATCGTTAAACAGCACGGACATGAAGAGTTTATCTACCTGTCCGGCGGTGTTCTGGAAGTGCAGCCGGGTAACGTAACCGTCCTGGCTGACACCGCAATTCGCGGCCAGGATCTCGACGAAGCGCGTGCCCTGGAAGCGAAACGCAAAGCTGAAGAGCACATGCACAGCTCCCACGGTGACGTGGATTACGCTCAGGCTTCTGCTGAACTGGCTAAAGCGATCGCCAAACTGCGCGTTATCGAGTTAACCAAAAAAGCGATGTAACTACCTGCTTGAAAAGACAAATGCCAGTCCGGGAAACCTGACTGGCATTTTTTATTTCTCAGCTTTATTCCATGCTCAAAATAACCATAAAACCAGCTAGATAGCGGTTTTCTCGGGGTGTTTAGCCCCTGTTTCGGCCTTAATTCTCATGGATTCTGCCGCGATTACTGCTATAAAAGACGCAGATAATCTCAAGGCGGTGAAATTAGCAGCAACGTATTTTTTGGTGCAAAATATGTAGAATTTTCAAGGCTAAATCGCTTTACTTCACACACTAAACAGATTCAGGACACGTATGTCAAACAGCGCAATGAGCGTGGTTATCCTTGCCGCCGGCAAAGGAACCCGCATGTACTCAGATCTTCCAAAGGTGCTGCACACGCTGGCTGGGAAGCCAATGGTTCAGCATGTCATTGATGCCGCTAATAAATTAGGCGCCCAGCGGGTAAACCTGGTGTATGGCCACGGCGGGGATCTGCTAAAGCAAACCCTGAACGACGGCTCGCTTAACTGGGTGCTGCAGGCGGAGCAGCTGGGAACCGGCCACGCGATGCAGATGGCGGCACCGTTCTTTGCCGATGACGAAGACATTCTGATGCTGTACGGCGATGTGCCGCTGATCTCCGTCGAAACTTTACGGCGCCTGCGTGAAGCTAAACCGCAGGGCGGCATTGGTTTGCTGACCGTTAAGCTTGATGATCCGACCGGCTATGGCCGCATTGCGCGGGAAAATGGCAAGGTCGTTGGCATCGTTGAGCATAAAGACGCCAGTGAAGAACAGCGCAAAATCAATGAAATCAACACCGGGATTCTGGTGGCTAACGGCGCAGATCTGAAGCGCTGGCTCGGCAAGCTGGATAACAACAACGCCCAGGGCGAGTTTTACATCACGGACATTATTGCTCTGGCTCATGGTGAAGGGCGTGAGATTGCCGCCGTTCATCCGGATCGCCTGAGTGAAGTTGAAGGCGTGAATAACCGCCTGCAGCTTTCTCGCCTGGAGCGCGTTTACCAGACGGAGCAGGCCGATAAGCTGCTGCTGGCGGGCGTTATGCTCCGCGATCCGGCTCGGTTCGATCTACGCGGTGAATTCACGCACGGGCGCGATGTTGAAATAGATACTAATGTCATTGTGGAAGGCCGCGTTACGCTGGGTAACCGCGTGAAGATTGGGACCGGCTGCGTGATTAAAAATGCCGTTATCGGTGATGACTGCGAAATCAGTCCGTATACGGTTATTGAAGATGCGACGCTTGAAGCCGCCTGCACCATCGGGCCATTTGCCCGCCTGCGCCCTGGCGCGGAACTAGCGGAAGGCGCTCACGTGGGCAACTTCGTTGAAATGAAGAAAGCTCGTCTGGGGAAAGGTTCTAAAGCGGGCCATTTGAGCTACCTCGGTGATGCCGAAATTGGCGACAACGTGAACATCGGTGCAGGCACAATTACCTGCAATTACGACGGTGCGAACAAACATAAAACGATCATTGGTGATGACGTGTTTGTTGGCTCTGATACTCAACTGGTGGCCCCGATCACCGTGGCCAGCGGTGTCACCATTGGCGCCGGGACGACAGTGACGCGCGACATTGCTGAAAATGAACTGGTGATCAGCCGCGTAAAACAGAAACACATTCAGGGCTGGCAGCGTCCGGTTAAGAAAAAGTAATTTCCCCTCACCCTAACCCTCTCCCCAAAGGGAGAGGGAACTGGACTGAGACAGCTTTCCCTTCCTCTCTAAGGGCCAGGGAGCTGAACAAAACACAGATTTCCGCCCTCTCCCTGGAAGGGAGAGGGCTGGGGTGAGGGTCGTTCTTGAAAACGCCCCGCCCAAAGGCAGTAACCATAAAAATAACCCCACTCTCTACAAGGCTCGGGGCTCCGGAAAACCGGAATAAACAGGTCAGCGACAACACATGGCTAACGCCATTATCAGGACTTAAAAATTATGTGTGGAATTGTTGGCGCAGTGGCGCAACGTGATATCGCTGAAATCCTTCTCGAAGGGCTTCGTCGTCTGGAATACCGCGGGTACGACTCTGCGGGCCTGGCGGTTGTTGACGACAAAGGTCACATGACCCGTCTGCGTCGTCTGGGTAAAGTACAGAAACTGGCGGAAGCTGCGGAAGAAACCGCTCTGCATGGCGGCACCGGGATTGCCCATACCCGTTGGGCAACGCACGGCGAACCTTCAGAAATTAATGCTCACCCACATGTTTCCGACCACATTGTGGTCGTACACAACGGTATTATCGAAAACCACGAGCCGCTGCGTGAAGCGCTGCAGTCTCGCGGCTACACGTTTGTCTCCCAGACGGATACCGAAGTTATTGCTCATCTGGTGCATTGGGAACTGGAGCAGGGTGGCACGCTGCGCGACGCTGTCCTTCGCACTATTCCTCAGCTTCGCGGCGCTTATGGCACCGTAATCATGGATACCCGTAACCCGGATGTGCTGCTGGCCGCGCGTTCCGGTAGCCCGATGGTCATCGGCCTGGGCATGGGTGAAAACTTTATCGCCTCCGATCAGTTGGCGCTGTTGCCGGTAACCCGCCGCTTTATCTTCCTCGAAGAAGGTGATATCGCAGAAGTGACCCGTCGCGCGGTGACCGTTTTTGATACTAAAGGCGAGCAGGTTCAGCGCCCGGACATCGAATCCAATCTGCAGTATGACGCGGGCGACAAAGGCATTTACCGTCATTACATGCAGAAAGAGATCTACGAGCAGCCGAACGCCATCAAAAACACCCTGGCCGGGCGCATCAGCCACGGTGAAGTGGATTTGACGGAGCTGGGGCCAAAAGCCAATGAAATGCTCTCTCAAGTTGAGCATATTCAAATCGTAGCCTGCGGTACGTCCTATAACTCAGGTATGGTTTCCCGCTACTGGTTTGAAGCGCTGGCCGGCGTGCCTTGCGATGTCGAAATCGCCTCTGAATTCCGCTACCGCAAATCTGCGGTGCGCCGCAACAGCCTGATGATCACCCTTTCCCAGTCTGGCGAAACGGCGGACACCCTCGCGGCGCTGCGCCTTTCCAAAGAGCTGGGCTATCTCGGTTCGCTGGCGATTTGTAACGTGGCAGGCTCTTCTCTGGTGCGTGAATCCGACCTGGCGCTGATGACCAATGCCGGAACGGAAATCGGCGTGGCCTCAACCAAAGCGTTTACCACTCAACTGACCGTACTGTTGATGCTGGTGGCTAAGCTGAGCCGCCTGAAAGGCGCTGACGCACAGGTTGAGCAAGATATCGTACATGGCCTGCAGGCGCTGCCAAGCCGTATCGAGCAAATGCTGTCCCAGGACAAACGCATTGAGCAGCTGGCGGAAGATTTCTCTGACAAACATCATGCGCTGTTCCTTGGCCGTGGCGATCAGTACCCGATCGCCATGGAAGGTGCGCTGAAGCTGAAAGAGATCTCCTATATTCACGCTGAAGCCTATGCGGCAGGCGAGCTGAAGCACGGCCCGCTGGCGCTGATCGATGCCGATATGCCGGTTATCGTTGTGGCTCCGAACAACGAGCTGTTGGAAAAACTGAAATCCAACATCGAAGAGGTTCGCGCCCGCGGTGGCCAGCTGTATGTGTTCGCCGACCGTGACGCCGGCTTTACCAGCAGCGACAACATGCACATCATCGAGATGCCGCATGTGGAAGAGGTGATTGCGCCTATCTTCTACACCGTGCCGCTGCAACTGCTGTCCTACCACGTGGCGCTGATCAAAGGCACCGACGTGGATCAGCCGCGTAACCTGGCGAAATCAGTAACGGTTGAGTAATTTTTTGTCACTAATCAGTCGCGATTAGCGGATGGAAAAGCCGTTTCTCACCAGATCAATAATGCTATAAACGAAGCTAACCTCGGGCGAAATACCGGGTTAGCTTTCGCATCCACCCTGCGAACGGCGAGTTTGCAGGGTGTTTTTATTTCTGAGCGGGAAACAACAAATGTCGGCAAACAAACCTCACTGTCGGCTGGTCAAGCCGCAGCCAGTATTTATAGGCAAGCAGGGGCTTTCTTATCAGGTAGGTGTTTCAAAGGAGGCCGTCGATTCACAGCATATCCATATGCAGCTGGCGACCATACCTCCTCGTTCGCAGGCTAAAGCCCACAAGCACGAACACCATGAAACCGCAATTTATGCCCTGAGCGGAACTTCGTCGGTGCTTTATGGCGATGGGCTGGAGCATTTTCTTGAGCTTCCCGCCGGCAGTTTTCTTTATATCCCAATGGATACCCCGCACCTGCCTTACAACAATACCGATGAGCCTGCGGTGGTGATTATTTCGCGGACCGATCCTAACGAGCAGGAGAGCGTGGTGATGATGCCCGAGCTGGACAGAGACGTGCTCTAGCGTCGCCGGATAAATTGTCGCGGAGTCATAGAGAAGCCCTCTACGCAGTTGAGGGCTTTTTTGTTATTTAATTTTCTGGGTGAGTTCATCAATCTTGCGGGAAAGCTGCTCGTTATCCCGCTTCAGGCTGTCCATTTTGGATTGCTGCTCATTGGCTTTACTTTCCATTTGAGACAGTTTGTTTTTCATCTCATCCAGCCTGGTTTCCTGCTCATCTATTTTCCTGACGCTACCGTCGTAATTTGACTGCAACTTTTCCAGGCGATCCTTCATCTCGACAATTGTGCTTTCCTTAATCGATGTAGGGACGAGGGTATTACTTCCTAAAAAGGTGGCGAGCGTTGAGCTGAAACTATCCGTATTACGTGCTTCAACGGCATCAGCGTAAACGGTAGAGGCTGTCATAATGAGTGATATCGTACATAATACAGACAGATAGGCTTTCATTTTTAAACACCTTTTTAAATAAACTGAATTTAATGATGCTTTAAAAAACATGGGGTTGTGTGTTTTTTTATGGCGCTGAGCGGATTGTCATAAAACTGTCATAATTCGTACATTTAACTGTCACCAAACTGTCCTATTTTCTACCCTGTATTCAATTAAACAACAATTTACGAACATCTGGCAGGAGACATTATGAACGTTATGCGTACCACTGTCGCAACTGTTGTCGCCGCGACCTTATCTCTGAGCGCTTCTACTGCGTTTGCAGCTGCAAGCCTGACTGGCGCTGGTGCAACCTTCCCTGCGCCGGTGTATGCCAAGTGGGCAGATACCTACCAGAAAGAAACTGGTAACAAGGTGAACTACCAGGGTATCGGTTCCTCCGGCGGCGTGAAGCAAATCATTGCTAACACCGTTGACTTCGGCGCTTCTGACGCCCCTCTGGCGGATGACAAATTACAGCAAGAAGGCCTGTTCCAGTTCCCTACCGTAATCGGTGGCGTAGTGCTGGCTGTTAACCTGCCAGGCTTTAAGTCTGGCGAGCTGGTTCTGGACGGCAAAACCCTGGGTGATATCTACCTGGGCACCATCAAAAAATGGAACGACCCGGCGATTGCTAAGCTGAACCCAGGCCACAAACTGCCGGATCAGAACATCGCGGTTGTTCGTCGTGCTGACGGCTCCGGTACTTCCTTCGTGTTCACCAGCTACCTGTCTAAAGTGAACGAAGAGTGGAAATCTAAAATTGGCGCAGGCTCTACCGTTAACTGGCCAACCGGTCTGGGCGGCAAAGGCAACGACGGCATCGCAGCCTTCGTACAGCGTCTGCCAGGCTCCATTGGCTATGTTGAATACGCTTATGCTAAGCAGAACAACCTGACTTACACCAAGCTGCTGTCCGCTGACGGTAAGCCAGTTAGCCCGACCGAAGCAAACTTTGCTAACGCGGCTAAAGGCGCTGACTGGAGCAAATCCTTCGCACAGGATCTGACCAACCAGAAAGGTGACGAAGCGTGGCCAATCACCTCCACCACCTTCATCCTGGTCCATAAAGAGCAGAAAAACCCTGAGCAGGGCGCAGAAGTGCTGAAGTTCTTTGACTGGGCATACAAATCTGGCGCGAAAGAAGCTAACGCCCTGGATTACGCAACGCTGCCAGCCTCTGTGGTTGAACAAGTTCGCGCTGCATGGAAGACCAATGTAAAAGACAGTTCCGGTAAGGCGCTGTACTAAGTGCAAAAATCTGGGGTAACAGGTATGTTACCCCGGTTTATTCAGCAACTACGAAGAGTACGCTATGGCTGTGACTAAGCCGACGTTTAAAGCCCCTGGCAAACAAGGCGATGTAATTTTCAGTGCGCTGGTAAGACTGGCTGCGCTGATTGTGCTATTTCTGCTGGGTGGGATTATCATCTCGCTGTTTATCTCCTCGCTGCCGAGCATTGAGAAGTTTGGCTTCTCTTTCCTCTGGTCCAAAGAGTGGGATGCCCCTAATGAAGTCTTCGGCGCACTGGTGCCGATCTACGGAACCCTCGTAACCTCGTTTATCGCACTGCTGATTGCGGTTCCGGTGAGCTTTGGTATCGCGCTGTTCCTGACAGAACTTGCGCCTGGCTGGCTGAAGCGCCCGCTGGGTATCGCCATTGAACTGCTGGCGGCCATTCCAAGTATCGTGTACGGCATGTGGGGCCTGTTTATCTTTGCTCCCCTGTTCGCGACTTACTTCCAGGAACCCGTAGGCAACGTGCTCTCTGCCGTGCCTATCGTTGGCGCGCTGTTCTCTGGCCCTGCGTTTGGTATCGGCATTCTTGCCGCCGGCGTGATCCTCGCCATTATGATCATCCCTTACATTGCCTCCGTGATGCGCGATGTCTTCGAACAAACGCCAGTGATGATGAAAGAATCGGCCTACGGCATCGGCTGTACCACCTGGGAAGTTATCTGGCGCATTGTTTTGCCGTTCACCAAAAACGGCGTTATCGGCGGCGTGATGCTTGGTCTTGGCCGTGCGCTGGGTGAAACCATGGCGGTGACCTTTATCATCGGTAATACCTACCAGCTCGACAGCGCCTCACTGTATATGCCGGGCAACAGTATTACCTCTGCGCTGGCGAACGAATTTGCCGAAGCAGAATCCGGCCTGCATACCGCCGCGCTGATGGAGCTTGGCCTAATTCTGTTTGTGATTACCTTTATCGTACTGGCTATCTCTAAGTTCATGATTATGCGCCTGGCGAAAAACGAAGGGGCTCGCTCATGACCACGATGGAAATGCAAAGCAGCGCGGCACTGGCTGAGTCGCGCCGCAAAATGCAGGCGCGTCGCCGCATGAAGAACCGTATCGCCCTGACGCTCTCTATGGCGACCATGGTGTTCGGTCTGTTTTGGCTGGTGTGGATCCTGTTTTCCACGGTAACCCGCGGCATCGACGGCATGTCGCTGGCGCTGTTTACCGAAATGACGCCTCCGCCTAATACCGCGGGCGGTGGCCTGGCTAACGCCCTGGCGGGCAGCGGCCTGCTGATCCTGTGGGCGACCGTTATCGGTACGCCGCTGGGCATCATGGCCGGGATTTATCTGGCCGAATATGGCCGTAAATCCGCCCTGGCCGAAGTGATTCGTTTTATTAACGACATTCTTCTGTCCGCCCCATCGATTGTGGTCGGTCTGTTCGTTTACACCATCGTGGTGGCGAAAATGGAACACTTCTCCGGCTGGGCGGGCGTGATTGCGCTGGCGCTGCTGCAGGTGCCTATCGTCATTCGTACCACTGAAAACATGCTGAAACTGGTGCCGGACAGCCTGCGCGAAGCCGCTTACGCACTGGGAACACCAAAATGGAAGATGATCTCCGCGATTACGCTTAAGGCGTCCGTCTCCGGGATTATCACCGGCGTGCTGCTGGCGATTGCCCGTATCGCTGGCGAAACCGCTCCGCTGCTCTTCACCTCCCTCTCCAACCAGTTCTGGAGCACGGACATGATGCAGCCTATCGCCAACCTGCCGGTGACCATTTTCAAATTTGCGATGAGCCCGTTTGCCGAGTGGCAACAGCTGGCCTGGGCAGGGGTGCTGATTATTACCCTCTGCGTGCTGCTGCTGAACATTCTGGCGCGCGTGATTTTCTCGAAGAGTAAACACGGTTAAATTTTACGGCGCGGCCCTCGCGGCGCCGGACGGAGATTAAGACACAGATGAGTAAGGTTGATTTAGCCCCAGGCAAAATCCAGGTTCGCGATCTGAACTTCTATTACGGTAAGTTCCACGCCCTGAAGAACATCAATCTGGATATCGCGAAGAACCAGGTTACCGCCTTCATTGGGCCGTCAGGCTGTGGTAAATCCACCCTGCTGCGTACCTTTAACAAAATGTACTCGCTCTACCCTGAGCAGCGTGCAGAAGGTGAAATCCTGCTGGATGGAGAAAATATTCTCACCCAGAGCCAGGACATCGCCCTGCTGCGTGCCAAAGTCGGCATGGTCTTCCAGAAGCCGACGCCGTTCCCGATGTCTATTTACGACAACATCGCTTTTGGCGTGCGTCTGTTTGAAAAGCTGTCCCGCAGCGACATGGATGAACGCGTGCAGTGGGCATTGACCAAAGCCGCGCTGTGGAACGAAACTAAAGATAAACTGCACCAGAGCGGCTACAGCCTCTCCGGTGGTCAGCAGCAGCGTCTGTGCATCGCTCGCGGCATCGCGATTCGCCCGGAAGTTCTGCTGCTGGATGAGCCGTGTTCCGCGCTTGACCCGATCTCCACCGGGCGTATTGAAGAGCTGATCACCGAGCTGAAAGAAGACTATACCGTAGTGATCGTGACCCACAACATGCAGCAGGCGGCGCGTTGTTCTGACCACACGGCGTTTATGTACCTCGGCGAGCTGATCGAATTCAGCGAAACCGATACGCTGTTTACTACGCCAGCGAAGAAACAAACCGAAGATTACATTACTGGCCGCTACGGTTGATTTGGAGAGCGCGATGGATAACCTCAACTTAAACAAACACATTTCTGGTCAGTTCAACGCCGAGCTGGAGTACATCCGTACTCAGGTGATGACGATGGGCGGGCTGGTGGAACAGCAGCTCTCCGACGCCATCACCGCGATGCACAACCAGGACAGCGAGTTGGCGAAGCGCGTTATCGCCGGTGACCAGAAGGTCAACATGATGGAAGTGGCGATCGATGAAGCCTGCGTGCGTATCATCGCCAAACGCCAGCCTACCGCCAGCGACCTGCGCCTGGTGATGGCGATCATCAAAACCATCGCCGAGCTGGAACGTATTGGCGACGTAGCGGACAAAATTTGCCGCACCGCGCTGGAGAAGTTCTCCCAGCAGCACCAGCCGCTGTTGGTCAGCCTGGAATCGCTGGGGCGCCACACCGTGCAGATGCTGCACGACGTGCTGGACGCTTTTGCGCGTATGGATCTGGACGAAGCGGTGCGTATTTACCGCGAAGACAAGAAAGTTGACCAGGAATATGAAGGCATCGTGCGTCAGCTGATGACCTACATGATGGAAGACTCCCGTACCATTCCAAGCGTGCTGACCGCGCTGTTCTGCGCTCGTTCTATCGAGCGTATCGGTGACCGCTGCCAGAACATCTGCGAATACATCTTCTACTTCGTGAAGGGGCAGGATTTCCGTCACGTGGGCGGGGATGAGCTGGACAAGCTGCTAGCGGGTAAAGATCCGAAAGAGTAAGCATTTCCGTTCCCTCTCCTAAAAGGAGAGGGGTCGACGCTTCTTCCCCCCTCTCCCCTTTGGGAGAGGGCTGGGGTGAGGCGCCGTTACTTCCCGAACAAACGCCGAGAATTATCCTCGATCTTCCCTGAAATTCTGCGCTTCTGCATCGTTCTGCTCCAGCTTACCGACAACCCAGCCGCTGACAAAAGCCGATGATACTGTGAATCATCAAACGGCATATGCCAGGCAATGGCGATAGCTTCTGCCACCGTCACGTCGCTAACGCGAGAGGCCAGTTCCAGCGGTGCATCGGCGGAAACATTCCCCGCCAGAATCACGCGATAAAGCCAGCCGCAGTAGCCCGCTTCCTGCATCCGCGTTGCCATATCCTCTACGCCAAAATGGTAGTTCAGCTTAAAGCAGGGCGAACGAGGCTGAGTCACCTGAATCAGCGCTTCACCCCAGCGGTAAATATCCCCCATACAGACGTTCTTTTCCGTCATCCCTTCCGTGGACAGGTTTTCGCCGAAGGCCGGGGCGTTAAACAAATCGCTTTTATCCGGGAAGAGTTGCGCCCAGTGCTGATAATGCTCGCGCGGATAGTGGCACAGCGCCCTGTCTGGCCCGCCGTGAATCACTTTCTCCGCCTGCTCGTCGCCCTCCAGCCCAAGCTCGGTCAGGCGAAGTTCGCCGTCCACCTGCACCTTGGCGATGGCGCTGGGCCGACTCCCTTCGTAAGCACGGATCTGGCCAACGTAAACCTGAAGCGGATAGCGATGCATAAGCGACTCCCTGCGAAATAGACATAAAAAAAGCGAGCCATCAGGCTCGCTTCTCTAAGGTCGGATTGCAACCTTATTTTTTAGCGGCGAAACGTGCTGCTGCTTCGTCCCAGTTAACCACGTTCCAGAACTCTTTCGCGTAGTCCGGGCGACGGTTCTGGAATTTCAGGTAGTAAGCGTGTTCCCAAACGTCCAGGCCCACAATCGGGAAGCCGGAAGCGCCGGAGATAGCTTCGCCCATCAGCGGGCTGTCCTGGTTTGCAGTAGAAACTACAGCCAGTTTGTCGCCTTTCAGTACCAGCCACGCCCAGCCGGAGCCGAAACGGGTAGCGGCTGCTTTTTCGAACTCAGCTTTGAACGCGTCAACGCTGCCGAAATCGCGCTCGATAGCGGCTTTCAGGTCACCTTTCAGCTCGGTACCTTTTTTCAGGCCTTTCCAGAAGAAGCTGTGGTTAGCGTGGCCACCGGCGTTGTTACGCAGTACGGTTTTCTTATCCGCAGGCAGCTGATCCAGTTTAGCGATCAGTTCTTCAGCAGACAGGCTGGCAAACTCAGGCAGGGATTCCAGCGCGGCGTTCGCGTTGTTGACATAAGCCTGGTGGTGTTTGCTGTGGTGGATTTCCATGGTTTCTTTGTCGAAATGCGGTTCCAGCGCGTCGTAAGCGTAAGGCAGGGATGGCAGTGTATAGCTCATATTCATCGTCTCCATTAACGTAGAGCGGCTGTAATGCTGTTAACGCCGCGTAATCAGTCGGTTCATTATAGTTAATTAAATGATATTGAAAATGTTTATCAATGCCGTACTTAGCGTGTGGTTATAACTTTTCTTCATGAAACCACGGCTTACGGCTATAACGCAGCGGGTAAAAAGCCATTTTCCCAGAGTAACGGCGAATTGTTACCCGGTCGTGACGTAACGGCATGAGAAGAACCTGAGAGGAGTACAAATTGTGATCGCCATCGGCGGCACTCGCTGAATTTTGCCAGCTTCATCGGGTGCGCGGCATTGCCCAGAAGGTTAGCCCGCAGCTCACTCTTTAGACTCGTTGACATTGCAGACTGTCGCAGAGGCGACGGCCCAAAAACAGCGAGGGTTAATCATGAGCAATGCAATCACGATGGGGATCCTGTGGCATCTGATCGGCGCCGCCAGCGCCGCCTGTTTTTATGCCCCGTTTAAAAAAGTGCGGCACTGGTCCTGGGAAACCATGTGGTCCGTCGGCGGGATTGTCTCCTGGCTTATCCTGCCGTGGGCGGTGAGTGCCGTACTGCTACCCGATTTCTGGGGGTATTACGGGTCGTTCAGCGTGGGCACGCTGCTGCCGGTGTTTTTGTTTGGTGCCATGTGGGGCATCGGTAATATCAATTATGGCCTGACGATGCGCTATCTGGGGATGTCGATGGGGATTGGCGTCGCTATCGGCATCACGCTGATTGTCGGCACATTACTGACCCCGATCATCAATGGCAAATTTGCCATGCTGACGGGTACGCCAGGCGGACGCATGACGCTCCTTGGCGTGCTGGTGGCACTTATCGGCGTGGCTATTGTGACCTGGGCCGGGCTGCTAAAAGAGCGTCAGATGGGGATTAAAGCGGAAGAATTTAACCTGAAAAAAGGGCTGCTGCTGGCAATGATGTGCGGCATTTTCTCCGCCGGTATGTCATTTGCGATGGATGCAGCGAAGCCCATGCATCAGGCGGCGTCGAATCTGGGCGTCGATCCGCTTTATATTGCCCTGCCAAGCTATGTGGTGATCATGGGGGGCGGCGCCGTTATTAATCTGGGATTTTGCTTTATCCGACTGGTAAAAGTAAAAAACTTGTCGGTAAAAGCCGATTTCTCGCTGGCAAAATCGCTGATTGTTACCAACCTGATTTTATCGGCACTTGGCGGCCTGATGTGGTACCTGCAATTCTTCTTCTACGCCTGGGGGCACGCTAAAATTCCGGCACAGTATGACTACATGAGCTGGATGCTGCATATGAGCTTCTACGTGCTCTGCGGCGGGCTGGTAGGGTTAATCATGAAGGAGTGGAAGTCCGCGGGGCGCAGGCCGGTTGGCGTACTGGCGATGGGCTGCCTGACGATCATTCTTGCTGCCAATATCGTCGGCCTGGGCATGGCGAACGGATGAGGCTCAACGAAAACGCTGGCGCCATAACCTTGGCGTCACGCCCGTCTCTTTGGTGAACACCACGGAAAAATAGTTACTGTCCTCGAAGCCGCACTGGGCGGCGATCTCGCTGATTAACAGCTCGCTGTGGCGCAGCAGATACTGCGCCTGGCAAATACCTAGCTGGCGCAGATACTGGTTTAGCGTCATGCCCGTTTGCTGGCGAAACAGGGAGCGCATCTGCCGCTCTGTCACCTGATGGTGGTGGCAAAACAGCCCGAAATCAAACGGCTCTTCAAGGCTGTTTCCCAGTGCGGCCATCAGCAGATCCAGCGTTTCACCCTCACGCAGGCTGGCGGCATCGGCCACCCGGTAGCGATGGCGGCGCAGGGTTATCAGCAGTTGTAAAAACAAGCTTTCCGACAGGCAGCGTGACAGGAGGTCCGTTTTCGGACTTTCATGCTCGAGCTGCCCGATGATCTGACGTACCTGCGCCATGCCCTGGCTACCCAGCCGCCAGCGAGGATCGCTGTCGCTGCCGTGGGGAGGGTTAGACAGCAGATCCCCCCAGTTAACGTTTAACGCCAGCCTTTCCGGGCAGTAAATAATGTTATGCAGGACCAGATCGTGCACTGATTCGTAGCTGTGCTTATCTTCCGCACGAATGTAGAACAAATCGCCACAGGTGATGCGCCAGGGCCTGCCGTTAAGAATGTGCAGCCCGTTGCCGCGCCAGACCACCACCAGTTCACAAAATTCATGGGTATGCTCGGCAAAAACGTTTTGAGGATAGCGATCGGCCACCGCGACCGGCTGCGTATCGGAGGCAAAAAAATCCGCTTTTTTAAGCACTAACTGGCCTGGCACAGACGTCGCTCCGTGACTGAATGGGCTGAAATCATTGCTTTTTTTCGCCTAAAATACGGTGACGTCAGCCACGTTATACCAACGGAGTATCCCGGCCCTGGCGTACCACCCTGGGAGAGTAAGAAAACTCTCGCTTAAAAAGCGTGGAGAAATGGTTACTGTCGCCAAAGCCGCACTGAAAGGCGATATTCGTCACGCTTTCCTCGCTATGTCGCAGTAAATAACGCGCTTTCATCAAACGGAGTCGGTTGAGGTAGCGCTGAGGCGTGAGCCCGGTTTTCTGATTTAACAGGCGATGCAGGGTTCTCAGCGAGAGCGTAAAAGAGGCTGCCAGCTGCTCCCAGCAAACCTCTTCCGAAGAGTGATCTTCCAGCCAGAGAAGAAGCTGGTTTAAGCGCTCGTCGGCCCCGCCCCGATTGTCTGCCTGATTCGCCTGGCTCAGCAACACCAGCAGCTGCATAAAGAGAAGTTCTCGCCTGGCGAGGGCAGGCGCCGTGTTTTCCGAACTCAGCGCCTCAAACTGCTCGATAAACCCTTTCACCTGACGCAATACGCCCTGATTGACCCGCCAGTGTGCCGGATAATAGCCGTCTTGTTCCTGCGGCAGGAGTTTGTGCAGCCCGGATAGAAAGCAAAAGGCTTCCGGCTCACGGTACAGAATATTGGTCAGGCAGAGGTTTTCGGTGTGCTCAAACTGATGATGATCGTGATCGCGAACAAAGCAGATGGAGCCGCCGCTCAGCGTATAAGGTTGCGCGTTGAAAATATGGGAGCCGGTGCCGCGTTCAACAATAATGATTTCATTGAAATCATGGATGTGCTCAGGGAAGTCCGGCTGAGGCTGGCGGGGCTCAATGGCCACCGATATCCCGGCGTCTGGAAAAAAATCCACGCTGTGTAATACCGTCATGATTGCTTCTCACTGTGCTAACGATGGGTCGATAGTAGAGAACCGCGCCCGGCATCACCTTAAATTTTCGACACAAAATCGTGCATAAAGCGTTCTTTTTTGAAGATGAAACGGGCTTTATCGGGAAATGTGTGTGCGGTCACAGGAGTGAAGCGCGGCCTTTCGAGGCGGGCTAAGTAAATATGTGAACTCTCTCTCGTTCATCTTTGCCTCTTTGCCAGGCGGGAACGCACGCTGTCATTGGGATGAAGGCAGGGGCAGAGCGGCATTTTTAGACTGATGGGCAATGACGCCAATAAGGACTCCCATCATGACTTTTCGCCACAGCGTTGCCGTCGATCTCGGTGCCTCCAGCGGCCGCGTGATGCTGGCGGGCTATGATCAAGCCGCCCGGCAGATCTCCCTGCGGGAAATTCACCGCTTTACCAACAGGCTGATTCGCATTGACGGCCATGACTGTTGGGATCTTGACAGCCTCGAAGCTGAAATACGCCTTGGGCTACAAAAAGCCTGTGATGAAGGCGTGCGAATCGACAGCATTGGCATCGACACCTGGGGCGTGGATTTCGTTCTGCTCGATGAAAATGGCCGCCGCGTGGGCCTGCCCGTGTCCTATCGCGATAGTCGGGCGGACGGCGTAATGGCTCGGGCTATCAGCGAGCTTGGGCGCGAAGAAATCTACCGCCGCAGCGGTATTCAATTTCTACCTTTCAACACGTTATATCAGCTTCGTGCACTGGTAGAGCAGCACCCGGACTGGGTAAAGCGAGCCACTCGCGCGCTGCTGATCCCGGATTATTTCAGTTTTCGGCTTACCGGGGTGATGAACTGGGAATACACCAACGCCACCACGACTCAGATGATAAACATCCAGACGGATAGCTGGGACAGCCAGCTGCTTGCCTGGGCAGGGGTGCCGGAGCGTTGGTTTGGCACACCCACGCATCCCGGCGTGATGAGCGGCGAGTGGGTGTGCCGTGAAGGCAACAAAATTCCGGTAGTCAGCGTCGCTACCCACGATACGGCCAGCGCGGTAATTGCCGCTCCTCTGGTCGGGGAAAACGCCGCTTATCTCTCCTCCGGGACCTGGTCATTAATGGGTTTTGAAAGCAAAACGCCCTGCGTCAGCGAGGCGGCGCTGGCGGCCAATATAACTAACGAAGGTGGGGCAGAAGGGCGTTATCGCGTCCTGAAAAACATCATGGGGCTGTGGCTGCTGCAGCGCGTTTCCCGCGAAAGCGCGGGAATGGATATCCCCGATCTTATTGCCCTGGCGCAGCGTCTGCCCGGCTGCCGCTTCACCATCAACCCCAACGACGATCGCTTTATCAATCCGGTCAACATGAGCCTTGAAATTCAGGCCGCCTGCCGTGAGGCGAACCAGCCGGTGCCGGAAAGCGATGCAGAGCTTGCGCGCTGTATTTTTGACAGCCTGGCCTTGCTCTATGCCGAGGTACTGCGCGAGCTGGAAGCGTTGCGAGGCGAGCCTTTTGACTGCCTGCATATTGTCGGCGGCGGCAGCCAGAATCATTTCCTCAACCAGCTTTGTGCCGATGCCTGTGGGATCCCCGTTGTTGCCGGGCCGGTGGAGGCTTCAACGCTGGGAAACATTGGCTGTCAGCTGATGGCGCTGGACGTGATTCCAGACGTAGACGCCTTTCGCCACTTCGTGCGCCAAAACAGCAATCTCATTTCCTTCATGCCGAACCCGGACAGTGACATTCGCCGCTACGTCGGGCAGCAACGGCAAAACATTCAGACACGTAAGGAGCTTTACGCATGACGACTCAAATCGAAGAAGCCTGGGCCCTGGCGAAACAGCGTTTTGCCGCAGCAGGCGTTGATGCGGAGGAGGTTTTACGCCAGCTCGATCGCCTGCCCGTCTCCATGCACTGCTGGCAGGGTGATGACGTCGCCGGGTTTGAAAGCCCCGAAGGCGAGCTAAGCGGCGGCATCCAGGCCACGGGCAACTACCCAGGTAAAGCGCGTAATCCGGCTGAACTGCGCGCCGATCTGGACTGTGCTCTGAGCCTGATCCCCGGGCCAAAGCGATTGAATTTGCATGCGATTTATCTCGAGTCCGACGAGCCTGTCTCTCGCGACTGCATCAAGCCTGAGCATTTCAAAAACTGGGTTGAATGGGCTAAAAACCATGGCATGGGGCTGGATTTTAACCCTTCCTGCTTCTCTCATCCGCTAAGTGCGGACGGTTTTACGCTGTCACACGCCAGGGATGAAACCCGCCAGTTCTGGATCAATCATGTTAAAGCCTGCCGCAAAATATCGGCTTACTTCGGCGAACAGCTGGGAACGCCATCGGTGATGAATATCTGGATCCCGGACGGCATGAAAGATATCACCGTCGACCGTCTGGGCCCGCGCAGGCGTCTCGTGGAGGCGCTGGATGAAGCCATGGCTGAAAAACTTAACCCGGCACACCACATTGATGCGGTGGAAAGCAAACTGTTCGGTATCGGCGCGGAAAGCTACACCGTCGGTTCCAATGAGTTTTACTTCGGCTATGCCACCAGCCGCCAGACGGCCCTGTGCCTCGATGCTGGCCACTTCCATCCCACCGAAGCGATATCCGACAAAATCTCCAGCGCCATGCTCTACATCCCGCGCCTGCTGCTGCACGTCAGCCGCCCGGTGCGTTGGGACAGCGACCACGTTGTGCTGCTGGACGACGAAACCCAGGCGATTGCCAGCGAAATCATCCGTCACAACCTGTTTGACCGCGTCCACATTGGCCTCGACTTCTTTGATGCCTCAATCAACCGCGTTGCGGCCTGGGTTATCGGCACGCGCAACATGAAGAAAGCCCTGCTGCGGGCGCTGCTTGAGCCCACAGCCCAGCTTCGCCAACTGGAGTTGGCAGGCGATTACACCGCCCGCCTGGCGCTGCTTGAAGAACAGAAATGTCTGCCGTGGCAGGCCGTCTGGGAGATGTACTGCCTGCGCCACGACACTCCAGCGGATGCCTCCTGGCTGAGCACTGTTCGCCAGTATGAACAGCAAATTTTAGCGCAGCGCGTGAATTGACCCTCACCCCGGCCTTCTCCCTAAAAGGGAGAGGGTGAAACCGACATTCTTACTGAACAATTCCCTTTCCCCTTTGGGGAGAGGGAGCGTCTTAAGGAACACGAAACAATGCAGAACATCCTCAACTCATGGTTTATTCAGGACATGGTGAAGGCCACCGGCGATATGTGGCTAAAGGGCTGGGACGAGCGCAACGGCGGCAATATTAGCCTGCGGCTGGATGCCGAAGACGTCGAATATTACCGCGACCAATTCAGCCATGCACCGCACAGCGTCGCGCTAAGCCAGCCTGCAGAAATGCTTGCGGGATGCTGGTTTTTGGTGACCGGTTCAGGCAAGTTTTTCCGTAACGTTCAGCTCGATCCGGCGGACAATCTGGCGCTGCTGCAGGTCAGCAACGATGGCCAGTCCTACAGCATCCACTGGGGGCTGACCAACGGCGGGATGCCAACTTCAGAACTCGCAGCACATTTCCAGTCCCACGGGGTACGCAAGCTCATCTCCGGGGGGAAAGATCGGGTGATCATGCATTGCCACGCCACCAACCTGATTGCGCTAAGCTACGTCCTGCCGTTGGAAAACGCGGCCTTCACGCGCCAGCTTTGGGAAGGCAGTACCGAATGCCTGGTAGTCTTCCCGGAGGGTATCGGCATTGTGCCGTGGAAGGTGCCGGGCACTGACGACATTGGCACCGCCACCGCAGAGCAAATGCGCGCTCACAGCCTGGTGCTGTGGCCACATCATGGCATTTTTGGCACCGGGCCTACGCTCGACGAAGCCTTTGGCCTGATAGACACCGCTGAGAAGTCGGCTGAAATCCTGGTGAAAATCTATTCGATGGGCGGCATGAAGCAGACTATCACTCGCACGGAACTGGTGGCGCTTGGCGAGCGTTTCGGCGTCACGCCACTTGCAGAAGCACTTAAGGATTGAGGAGCAAAAGATGAGTTTTATGCTGGCACTACCCAAAATCAGCCTGCACGGAGCGGGCGCCATTGGCGATATGGTGGAGCTCATCGCCGAAAAACGCTGGGGCAAAGCGTTAGTGGTAACCGACGGACAACTGGTGAAAATGGGGCTATTAGGTAGCCTGTTTGCGGCGCTGGACGAGCATAACCTGCCTTACGAACTGTTCGATGAAGTGTTCCCCAACCCGACCGAAGCGCTGGTGCAAAAAGGCATCACAAGATTTAACCTGGCCGACTGCGACTACCTCATTGCTTTCGGCGGCGGCAGCCCGATTGATACGGCGAAAGCGGTGAAAATCCTGACCGCAAACCCGGGGCTTTCCGTGCATTATTCCGGTGTCGGGAAAGTAAAAAATGGCGGAGTTCCTCTGGTGGCGATTAACACCACGGCGGGCACGGCGGCAGAAATGACCAGTAATGCGGTGATCACCGACAGCGAACGTCAGGTGAAAGAGGTGATCATCGACACCAATCTCATCCCGGATATTGCCGTGGATGATGCCAGAGTCATGGTGAATATTCCGTCCTCCGTTACCGCTGCAACTGGGATGGATGCGCTTACCCACGCCGTTGAAGCCTATGTTTCCGTCAGCGCACATCCGTTAACGGATGCCAACGCGCTGGAGGCCATTCGCCTGATAAACACTTGGTTGCCGAAAGCCGTAGACGACGGGCAGAACCTGGAAGCGCGTGAAATGATGGCCTACGGCCAATATCTCGCGGGGATGGCGTTTAACAGCGCCGGGTTGGGGCTGGTACATGCGATGGCGCACCAGCCGGGCGCGACGCACAACCTGCCGCACGGCGTATGTAATGCGATTTTGCTGCCGGTTGTTGAAGCCTTTAACAGGCCAAACGCGGTGCCTCGCTTTGCTCGTCTGGCGCAGGCGATGGGGAGCGATACTCAGGGGCTGACCGACGAGCAGGCAAGCCATAAAGCCATCGAAGCGATTCGCGCGTTATCCGCCAGGGTTGGCATCCCGTCCGGCTTTCGTGAGCTTGGCGTTCAGCCTGCCGATATTGAAGGCTGGCTGGACAAAGCGCTGGCCGATCCGTGCGCGCCGTGTAACCCAAGACCCGCCTCGCGCGAAGAGATCCGCCAGCTTTATCTGGAGGCGCTGTGATCAGGAAAGCTTTTGTGATGCAGGTTAATCCTGACGCCCACGAAGAGTATCAGCGCCGCCATTCGCCGATTTGGCCCGAGCTGGAAGAGGTGCTTAAACAGCACGGCGCTCATCGCTATGCGATCTATCTGGATGAACAGCGCCATCTGCTGTTTGCCACGGTAGAAATTGAGTCCGAAGCGCGCTGGAATGCGGTGGCCGACACCGACGTTTGTCAGCGCTGGTGGCAGCATATGCGCGACATCATGCCCAGCAACCCGGACGGCAGCCCGGTCAGCCAGGCGCTAAAAGAAGTATTCTGGCTCGAATAAAAAACAAGGCCCGGTTTCCGGGCCTTTTCTTATCTCTTAGTGAGTGGCGGCGTCTTCCAGCGCTTTGTGGATGACGGAAGACAGCTCGGCGACGTCAAACTTGGCGACATAGCCGTTGGCACCGACTTTACGGACGTGATCTTCGTTGGCGCTGCCGGAAAGTGAGGAGTGGATCACCACCGGAATGTGCTTCAGAGAAGGTTCGGTCTTAATGTTGCGGGTCAGGGTAAAACCGTCCATCTCCGGCATCTCGATATCGGTCAGCACCAGGCCGATTTTGTCGGTGATAGGCGTGCCGGATGCTTTGGCATCGGCAGCAATAAGTTTGATTTTTTCCCAGGCTTCCAGGCCGGTCGCGTGCATGATGGCCGGAATGCCCATCCCCTTCAGGCCCTGCTCCAGCATCGAACGCGCGACTTTGGAATCTTCGGCAACAATAGCCACCGCACCGGGCTTCAGGGTATAAGTTTTCTCTTCTATCGCGGCAATATTCACATCTCTCCCGGATGGGATAATGTCATAGAGGATCTGCTCCACGTCCAGCACCAGCGCCAGGTCTTTGCCGGTTAGCGGGTCGTCAATATTGGCGATGCTGGTGATATTGCGGCTGCTGACCCCGGCCTCGGCGGCGTGCACCTGGCTCCAGTCGAGGCGAATAATGTTCTCCACGGACTCCACGGCAAACGCCTGGGTGCTGCGGGCATATTCGGTGATCAGTAATAAATTCAGGCCGGTGGTCGGCGTGCAGCCGGTGACCGCAGGCAGATCGATAACCGGGATAATCTGGTCGCGAATATTAGCCATGCCCAGCAGCGGTGATTCCATGCCTGCGGCACGGTTAATCTTCGGCATCGGCACAATTTCACGCAGCTTAAAAACGTTGATGCCGTACAGCTCGGACTTGCTGTCGTGCTGGCTGGTGCCTAAGCGGAACAGCAGCAGCTCGAACTTGTTGGATAACGCCAGGTTGGCCCTTTCATCAATATCTTTCTGAAAACTATCCATTTTAACCTCAAGTGATAACCCGGCCTCAGAACCCAACCGTACGGAGTGAATGCTTGTCTAAGTTATCGGCAGCGTCTGGAAAAAATGAAGGGAAAAGGCGAAATGATTTCGCTTAGAGGGGCGTGATACCCCTCTAAGCGGGGGGCGCTTACTTTTTCTTGTTCAGCATCGCTTTGAGGTCGGCAAACGGATTATAGGTTGCTTCGCCTACATCCTTTTGCGCGTCCTCTCCGGCAATCACCGTGGAGCCGTACTGGTCGGCCTCGGTGTATTTAGAATGTTCATGATCGTGGCAATACAGGCATAAAAGCTCCCAATTGCTGCCATCTTCTGGGTTATTGGTGTGATCGTGATCCATATGGTGAACGGTCAGTTCACGCAGATTAGAATAGACAAACTCGCGGGAGCAGCGCCCGCACACCCACGGGAAAAGCTTCAGCGCCTTTTCGCGGTAGCCGCTTTCCAGCCGCGTATAGTTCTTAGGGATAATTGCCATGATTCAGGTTCCAGACAAAAAATGTAGGGTTATGCCCAGTTTCCGGCTAAAGCACGTCTTTATCAATCCCCAGGCGCTTCATCCGGGAAAGTAACGTGGTGCGCTTCAGCCCTAATCGCTGGGCAGCGCCGCGAGGCCCGGCCACCACGCCGTTAGCTTCTTTCAGCACGCGCAGGATGCGCTCGCACTCGTCCTCATCTTCACGCCTCTCTTCTTCCACACACGGAGAAAGATGGCGTTCCAGAGGAGGGCGGTGATCCATTTCGGGCAGGGAAAGGTGCAGCACGCTGCCCCGGGTTAACAGCACCGCCCGCTCAATCACGTTTTCCAGCTCCCGCACGTTGCCTGGCCACTCCATGCGGCTCAGGGCGCGCAGCGTTTCTGCCGGAATACTGTCGATGTTGCGGTTCAGGCGGCGGGCGATTTTGAAAGTGAAGGATTTTACCAGCAGCGGGATATCCTCCGGGCGTTCGCGCAGCGGCGGCAGCGTGATAGGAAACACATTCAGCCGGTAATAAAGATCGCTGCGGAACTCCCGGTCGGCAACCATCTCTTTCAGGTTGCGGTTAGTGGCGGCGATCAGGCGCACGTCCACTTCCTGAACCTTATTGCTGCCGAGGCGCTCAAACTCCTGTTCCTGCAGCACGCGCAGCAGCTTGGGCTGCAGCTCAAGCGGCATATCGCCCACTTCGTCGAGGAACAGCGAGCTTTTATCCGCCAGCTCAAAGCGGCCAATGCGCTGATTGTTCGCCCCGGTAAACGCCCCGCGCTCGTGGCCGAACAGGTCGCTCTCCAGCAGCCCGGCGGGCATCGCGGCGCAGTTGATCTTCACCATCCGGCGGCTGTTGCGCTCGCTCAGGTTATGGATCGCCCGGGCAATCAGCTCTTTACCGGTGCCAGTCTCGCCGAGGATTAGCACGGTGCTGTCGCTGCTGGCCACCATCTCCACCTGCTTAAGCACGATAGACATCGCCTCGCCGCGCCCGATAATTTCGCCAAAATCGCTGTCGACGTTATTAATTTGCTCGGTGAGGTAGAGGTTTTCATCCACCAGATTCTCTTTCAGGCGGTTGATTTCCTGGTAGGCGAGGGCGTTATCCACCGCGATGGCAATACGTTCGGCAATCTGGCGCAGCAGCTTGAGGTTGGCTGGCGTAAAGCCCTGCTCACTGCATTTGGCGAGCTTCAGGACGCCCAGCATATTGGGACCGAACTTCAGCGGCAGCAGGCAAAGCGTCTGAGGTTTGTTGTCCCACATCTCCAGCAGCATCCGCTCATACGGCGCCAGTTTGTCGCCAGGGCAAAGATTGAGCAGCAGCATTTCGCCACTTTTAAAGACGCGTTCTGACAGCGTGCCTTCCTCAAGCACGTCGCTTTGATCGTGAATCGGCGAAGCTTCATCCACAAAGTGAGTAGAGTAGAGCGTGAGACGCGACTTGCGGCTGCTTTTCAGCACGATGCTGATGGAATCAATGGCGAAGTGATAGTGAATTTCCCGGGCAATCTCGCTGATCAGTTCGTCCAGGTCCAGCTTCGACAATACCGCGTTGGTGACGGCCACCAGAATGCGAAAATCGTCGCGCTCCCGGCACAATAACTGGTGATCGTGGCTCGAATTGAGCCTGGTCTGGATTTGCTCGGTCACCAGGCCGACAATTTGCGCCAGGGTATAAAGCCGGTTCAGCTCTTTTTCCGTCCAGCCATCCGCCCGGTTGCGGATAAATTCGCAGCCGCCGAAAATTTTGCCTTCGGAGGCCAGCGGTAAAAGGCAGTAGCGGCCAAAAGGAGCATACAGATCCAGGCTTGCCATTTGCGGCCAGGTTTCATCGAACTCTTGCTGGCTGCAAATCAGCGCCTCCGGGCGCGACAATATGCGGCGCACCGGGCCGCTGGCCAGAGCCATTTCATCTTCGTAGTGCAGTTCCTTGCCGTGTTTATCCTTGCCATAAAAACTCACCTGCTGATGCTGGGGATGGTAAAGCAGAATGTTAACGCGATCGGCCAGCGCGCCCTGTTTCACCAGCTGCGTCAGGCTGCTGGCGAGTTCGTTGAGATCGGGCTGCTGGAGCAGCATGCGGGTGATATCAAACAACCCCTGCTGCCCGAGATCGCTCATCGGCGTGTATGACATTTTTGCTTTCCATTGAAATGCCCTGCGGCGGGCGCAGGGCTAAAAAATATAATTAATATAAATATTGTTTAAGTTTAGTCAGCGTTGCGTGAATGCATACTGGTGCAGGTCAACAAATGCGCGGTAAGGGTTCAAAATGCGGCAGATCGAGCGTGCGTTTTACGCCATAAAGCCCCGCGACGCGCACGCCTTTTCGCTCTACAACCTCACCCACGACAGCCGCCTGTTTGCCGCAGGAGTGCTGCTGTAACGCCTGAATAACGGCCGGGGCAGACTCGGGAGACGCGGCGATAACCAGCTTGCCTTCATTAGCAAAATTTAACGCATCCAGCCCCAGCAGTTCACAGACGCCGCGCACCGCCGGGTTCAGCGGCAGCTTGTTTTCGCTGATTTCCATTCCGCAGCCGCTGGTGTCGGCAAACTCGTGCAGAACGGCATTTACCCCGCCGCGCGTGGCGTCCCGCAGCGCTTTTACGCCGGGAATCTGCAGCAGCGGGGCGATCATCGGCGCCAGCACCGCGCAATCGCTTTGTAGGTCGCCGTCCAGCCCCAGCTTCTCGCGCAGGTTGAGGATGGTTGCGCCGTGGTCGCCGAGCGTGCCGCTCACAATCAGCCGATCCCCTGCTTTGATCTGAGCCGCGCCCCAGTTAACGCCCGCAGGAATAGCGCCTATCCCGGCGGTATTGATAAACAACTTGTCCGCCGCGCCGCGCGGTACGACTTTGGTGTCGCCGGTGACAATGGCGATATTTGCCGAGCGCGCGGCATTCGCCATACTGGTGACCACGCGCTCCAGCGTTTCAAACGGCAGGCCTTCTTCAAGGATAAAACCGCACGACAGCCAGCGCGGTGTAGCCCCGCTCACCGCGACGTCGTTGGCCGTGCCGCACACGGCCAGCTTGCCGATATCCCCGCCGGGGAAAAACAGCGGATCGATAACGTAGCTATCGGTAGAAAACGCCAGCCGGTCGCCGCAGGCGGTCATCTCTGCCAGCGAAAGCCTCGCCTGATCTTCCTGCTCGGCCAGCCACGGATTATCAAAAGCCCGCATAAACAGGTCGGCGATCAACTGCTGCATCGCCTGGCCGCCGCTGCCGTGGGCCAGCTCAACGGTTTTCATACTTCACACTCCTGAGAACGGTACTGATACCACGCCGCGCAGGCTCCTTCGGAGGAGACCATCAGGGCGCCGAAGGCGTTTTGAGGATTACAGTCGCGGCCAAACAGCGGGCATTGCTGCGGCTTGCAGCGCCCGATAAGCACGTCGCCGCAGCGGGCTTTCGGGTCGTCGTAAACCCGCTGCGGTTTGGGCTGGAAATGGTCTTCGGCATCAAACTGACGGTAGGCTTCGGTGAGCTGCACGCCGGAATCACCGATTACGCCCAGGCCGCGCCATTCCGCTTCGCCGCGCACCGTAAATACGTCGCTTATCGCCTTCTGCGCGAGCAAATTGCCTTCTTCCGGCACGACCCGGCGGTACTGGTTTTCTACCAGGCTGCGCTGCCTGATTTTTTGCTCGACCAGCATCAGCACGCCCTGCAGCAGATCGAGCGGCTCAAAGCCGGCCACCACCAGCGGGCGCTGGTGCTCAGAGGCAATAAAGTCATAGGCTTCGGTGCCAATCACCATGCTGACATGCCCCGGCGCCAGGAAAGCGCCGATGCCGTTGTCGGGCTGGGAAAGCAGGCTGCGCAGCGTCGGGATCAGCGTGATGTGCTGGCAGAAGAAATAGAAATTATCGATGCCCTGCGACTTTGCCTGTTGAAGCGTGATTGCCGTGGCGGGCATGGTGGTTTCAAAGCCGAGGCCAAAGAACACCACTTTGCGCTCCGGGTTCTGGCGAGCCAGCGTCAGCGCGTCCATGGGCGAGTAAATCACCCTGACGTCCGCGCCTCGCGCCTTCGCCTGCATCAGCGAGCCGTTTTTACCCGGCACGCGCATCGCATCCCCAAAGGTACAGAAAATCACTTCCGGGTGGCTGGCTATCTCAATGCAGGTGTCGATTCGCCCCATCGGCAGCACGCAAACCGGGCAGCCGGGGCCGTGAATAAACTCGATATTTTCCGGCAGCAGCTGATCGAGGCCGAATTTAAAAATAGCGTGGGTATGGCCGCCGCAAACTTCCATGATGCGCAGCGGGTGGCTCGCCGTGTAGTTCAGCAGCGTGGCGCGGGATTTCAGCGTTTCAATCAGCTGCATCACGCGATCTGGATCGCGGTATTCATCGACGTAGCGCATCAGCGACGCTCCTCGCCATAAAGCAGTGCGCCAACGTCCGGCTCAACCTCGAACATGTTTTGCAGGGCATCCAGCGTGTCCCGCGCCTCGGCTTCATCAATCATGCTCATGGCGAAACCGACGTGAACCAAAACCCATTGCCCCACTGCGGCGTCGCCCACCAGCGTTAAATTCACGTCGCGCTGCACGCCGCAGACGTCCACTTTCGCGCTGCCGTCGGCCAGGCGCGCAACAATTTGCCCCGGGATGCCTATGCACATCGCTCCGCCTCCAGCCAGCTAAGCCACTCGTCCATCCCTTCGCCGCTGGTCGCGGAAACCAGAATAATTTTGATGTCCGGGTTGACCTCGCGGGCAAAAGCCAGGCACTTGCTGACGTCGAACTGCAGGTAGGGCAGCAGGTCGATCTTGTTCAGCAGCATCAGTGACGCCGCGGCGAACATATGCGGGTATTTCAGCGGCTTATCTTCGCCTTCCGTCACCGACAGCACCGCGACCTTATGGCGCTCGCCTAAATCAAAGCTCGCCGGGCAAACCAGGTTGCCGACGTTTTCGATAAACAGCACGCCGTCGCGTTCAAGCGGCAGGCGCAGCATGGCATCTCGGATCATCTGGGCATCAAGGTGGCAGCCTTTCCCGGTATTCACCTGAATGGCTGGCGTGCCGGTCTCGCGGATGCGCGCGGCGTCGTTCACCGTTTGCTGATCGCCTTCGATAACCGCGCACGGCACTTTGGCATTCAGGCGCTTCAGCGTCTCGGTGAGCAGGGTGGTTTTACCGGAGCCGGGGCTTGAGACCAGGTTCAGCACCAGCTGATTGTGGCTGGCAAAGCGGTCGCGGTTATGGGCGGCGAGCTGGTTATTTTTGTCGAGCACGTCCAGCTCGATCTCCAGCATCTTACGCTGAGTCATCCCCGGCGCGTGGGTGCCTGCCGCGCCGTGACCGTAATGCAGGTCGCCCTGTTCGTCAGCCGTAGGGGCAAACTTGACGCCGGTGATCTGCTGCAGCGGGCGTGCCGCCGGGGCAAACGGGGCACTGCGAAAGCCAGAGTGGGGATTACGTTCGTCCCCTTCAATGTACAGGTTGCCTTCACCGCAACCGCAAGTGCTACACATGAGCTATCTCCTGATCGATTTCCAGACGCTTAATCTGCATGCCGTCATCCGCCACGATGCGCAGGTTGCTGCCGTTACAGTTGGGGCAGCACTTCACGCGCTGGGTCAGTAAGGTGACGAACTGCTGGCAGTCATGGCACCAGCATTCGGCTTCCTGCTGGTGGATATGCAGCTTGCAGCCTTCTGCCAGGGTGCCGCGGCAGACCAGATCAAAGCAAAACTCCAGGGCGCTGGTTTCCACGCACGAGAAGGCGCCGACCTCCAGCCAGACGCCGGTCACGCGACGGGCATTGTTCTGGCGGGCGTGGTTTTCGATAAGTTCGACTGCGCGCTGGCAAAGGGTGATTTCGTGCATGGGGCCTCCGGGGGTAACTGGGGCAGGTAATGCAAGGACGGTGCCAGGCTTTTTCTTTGCCCCTCACCCCGGCCCTCTCCCCGAAGGGGCGAGGGAGAATTCTTTTAAGAAAAGGGAACGTTTATCCCCCTTCCTTCCGGGAGTAGCCTGGCCTGCTTTTATCCCCTCTTCCTTCCAGGGAGAGGGTTAGGGTGAGGGTAAAAAAGTGCCGTCAGCCAAAGTCAAAGATGACGAAATGACATGTCATTCTGCTCGCTAAAGACACTTTTATCGGTTAAATCCATTTAAAAACAATAGATTAAAAATATGGCACGAAACGTGCCTTACGGAGGGACAAGCACTAACAGAGCGAACAAAACATGAACATTTGGGAACTGAGCGAAAAAGCCGAGTACATCGCCGACAAGCACCAGCGGCTGCTTTCGCAGTGGCATCTGTACGGCAATACCCTGATTCAGGGGATCACCTTATCCAAAGCGAAGCTGCATCACGCCGTGGGCTGCAACCCGGACGAAAGCCTGCGCTTCTTCTTATTTGACCACTTCGTCATTCAAATCAATCTCGCCGAAGGCTTTAACAGCCACACCATCGAGTACAGCATCGAACTGCGCGACGGCAGCGATAACGTGCTGATTGCCAAGGCGACTATCGACGATGATGGACTGATTGATAACGCCGTCAGCAACCGCGATCGCGAGAAAGTGCTGGAACACTACCTCGAGCTGATCCGCCCGGTGTACGACAGCCTTTATCTGGCCGTGCAGCAAAACACCCCGTTATCCATGGCGCTGCTGCAAAAGTCCGCCGTGGCATGAAGATATCTGGGGTGTCGAGAACTGTCGAACCGGCAGCTTTTCGGCATGTTTTCGTCAAAAATGACGATTGTCACCTGAGGAAGAACTGGTGAACCGTTTTGTAATCGCTGACTCAAAATTGTGTATGGGCTGCCATACCTGTGAAGCGGCCTGCGCCGAGACGCACCGCCTGCACGGCCTGCAGTCCATGCCGCGCCTGAAAGTCATGCGCAACCTGAATGAATCTGCGCCGCAGATGTGCCACCACTGTGAAGACGCCCCCTGCGCCGGGATTTGCCCGGTCAACGCGATAACCCGCGTGGACGGCGCCGTGCAGCTGAATGAAAGCCTGTGCGTAAGCTGCAAACTTTGCGGCATCTCCTGCCCGTTCGGCGCCATTGAATTTTCCGGCAGCCGCCCGCTGCATATTCCCGCCAACGTGAACAGCCCGAAAGCGCCACCTGCGCCTCCGGCCCCGGCTCGCGTTAGCCCGCTGCTGGACTGGGTTCCCGGCGTTCGCGCTATCGCGGTCAAATGCGACCTGTGCAGCTTCGACGAAAGCGGCCCGGCCTGCGTTCGCACCTGTCCGACCAAGGCGCTGCGGCTGATCGACAACCAAGACATCGCCCAGGCCAGCAAGCGCAAACGTGAACTGACGCTAGGCGCGACGCTTGGCGACCTGACCCTGTTTACCCAGCCAGAGGCGAGAAAATGAATGCTTTTTTACTGATTCACTGGGCGCTTTTGGGATTTGTCACCAGCGCTGTGTTAGCCGGCGCTCTGGCATTTTCAAAGCCCGTTAGCGGCTTTATCGGCGGCGTTGGCGGCGCAATCAGCGCCGTGCTTTTGCTGATCGTGGGCGTTCAGGCGCTGCTGGGCTTCAGCGGCGATGCGCAAATCTGGCACTGGCACCTGCAGCTCAACGCTTTCAACGGCGTCTGGCTGGTAACGGTGGCCTTAAGCGGCCTGTTTATTTCCGTCTATAACTGCGCCTGGCATCGCCATCCGGCGATAAAAGCCGACGGCCTGCTGATTAACTTAATCCTGGCGGCAAGCGTTGCGGCGCTGGTAGCCGACAACTTTGTCACGCTGGTAGCGATGGCGGAAATCATCTCCCTGGCGGGTTATTTCCTCACCGGCTGCCAGAAGTCCGGGCAGCTGTGGTTTGCCCTTGGTCGTCTGGGTACCGTGCTGCTGGCAATGGCCTGCTGGCTGCTGTGGCAGCGCTACGGCACGCTGGGTTATGGCGATCTGCGTCATCTCCTTGACGGCGCGCCGCTGCCGGCCCCGGTACTGATCCTCGCGCTACTCGGCTTTGGGCTGCTTGCCGGGATTATTCCGCTGCACGGCTGGGTGCCGCAGGCGCATGCGAATGCCTCCGCGCCTGCCGCCGCGCTGTTCTCCGCCGTGGTGTTGAAGATTGGCCTCTACGGCATTATGAGCTTCTCGCTGATCGGTAATACGCTGCCGCTGTGGTGGGGTGTGCTGGTCGTGGTGGTCGGCATGATCACCGCGTTTATCGGCGGGCTTTACGCGCTGATGGAGCACAACATCAACCGCCTGCTGGCTTATCACTCCCTTGAAAACATCGGCATTATTTTGCTGGGCCTGGGCTGCGGCCTGATCGGTATCGCACTGCATGAGCCGGTGCTGGTGGCGCTGGGCATGACCGGCGGCCTTTATCATTTGTTCAACCATAGCCTGTTCAAAACCACGCTGTTCCTCGGCGCAGGTGCCGTCTGGTTCCGCACCGGACATCGCGACATCGAGAAGCTGGGCGGGATCGGCAAACGCATGCCGGTTATTTCGCTGGCGATGCTGGTTGGGCTGATGGCGATGGCCGCGCTGCCGCCGCTGAACGGCTTTGCCGGGGAATGGGTTATCTATCAGTCGTTCTTCCGCCTTGGCAGCCTGCCGCTGTTTGTGGGCCGTTTTATCGGGCCGCTGCTGGCCGTGGGGCTGGCAATCACCGGCGCACTGGCGGTCATGTGCATGGCGAAAGTCTATGGCGTCACCTTCCTGGGTGCGCCGCGTACTAAAGAAGCGGAAAACGCGACCTCTGCGCCGTGGCTAATGAACGTCTCAGTCGCCCTGCTTGCCGCATGCTGCGTAGTTGCCGGGGTTGCTGCCCCGTGGCTGCTGCCTCTGCTTCAGCACGCCGTGCCGCTGCCGCTTCAACCGGCGCATACCGCCGTGTCTCAGCCGATGATCACGCTGTTGCTGATTGCCTCTCCGCTGCTGCCGTTTATTTTGATGATCGTTTTCCGCGGCGACCGTTTGCCAAACCGCTCTCGCGGCTCGGCGTGGGTCTGCGGCTACGACCACGAACAGGCGATGGTGATCACCGCGACGGGCTTTGCCCAGCCGGTAAAAGCGGCGTTTGCGCCTTTGCTTAAGCTGCGCCAAACCCTGAACCCGGTGAAGTGGATCCCTGGCTGGCAGTGCGAGCGCCTGTCCGGCACGTTCCGCCGCCTGGCGATGGTTGAGCTGGCGGTCTTACTGGTGGCGATGGTTGCCTGAGGAACTGATATGACTACGTTTTTATTCGCTCTTATCCAGGCGCTGGCGCTGTTTTTTGCCGCGCCTCTGCTGGCAGGGATTACCCGCGTGACGCGCGCCCGCCTGCATAATCGCCGTGGCCCTGGCGTGCTGCAGGAATACCGGGATCTGTTCAAGCTGCTGGGCCGCCAGAGCGTGGCCCCCGCCGCCTCTGGCTGGGTTTTCCGCCTGATGCCGTTTGTGATGGTGGGCGTGATGCTCACCATCGCCACCGCGCTGCCGGTGGTGACAATTGCCTCGCCGCTGCCGTCATTAGGCGACCTGATAACCTTAATTTACCTGTTCGCCATCGCCCGCTTCTTCTTCGCCATCGCCGGGCTGGACACCGGCAGCCCGTTCACCGGGATTGGTGCCAGCCGTGAAGCCATGCTTGGTGTGCTGGTCGAGCCGATTCTGCTGCTTGGTTTGTGGGTTGCCGCGCAGGTAGCCGGCAGCACGCACATCAGCAATATCGCCGGGGCTATTCACGCCTGGCCGACGGCGCAAAGCCTGACGCTGGTTCTGGCCTTCGCAGCCTGCGCCTTCGCCACCTTTATTGAAATGGGCAAGCTGCCGTTTGACCTCGCCGAAGCCGAGCAGGAGCTGCAGGAAGGGCCGTTGTCCGAATACAGCGGCGCGGGCTTTGCGGTGCTGAAGTGGGGCATTTCGCTGAAGCAACTCGTTGTGCTGCAAATGTTTGTCGGCGTGTTCCTGCCCTGGGGGCAAATGAGCGCCTATAGCTGGGGCGGGCTTGTCCTTGCCCTGGTGCTGGCCGTTGTGAAGCTGGTGGCGAGCGTGCTGATTATCGCGCTGTTCGAAAACAGCATGGCGCGCCTGCGGATGCTTGAAACCTCGCGCATTACCTGGGCCGGTTTTGGCTTTGCCTTTTTAGCCTTCGTCTCCTTGCTGGCGGCGTGATTTAAGAGAACCTATCGATGTCTGAAGAAAAAATTGGTCAACACTATCTCGCCGCGCTGCATCAGCAATTCCCGAATGCGGTGATCGACGAAGCCTGGCAGACCAAAGACCAAATCACCGTCACCGTGAAGCTCAACATGCTGCCGGAGGTGGTGGAGTGGCTTTACTACCAGCAGGGCGGCTGGCTTTCGGTGCTGTTTGGCAACGATGAGCGCCAGCTGTGCGGCAGCTATGCGGTGTATTACGTGCTGTCGATGGAAAGCGGCGTGAAGTGCTGGATCACCGTGCGTGTGGAAGTGGATGCCGACAAACCAGAGTTCCCGTCCGTCACGCCTCGCGTTCCTGCCGCCGTTTGGGGCGAGCGCGAAGTCCGCGATATGTACGGCCTGCAGCCGGTTGGCCTGCCCGATGAGCGCCGCCTGGTGCTGCCGGACGACTGGCCTGACGATCTTTATCCGCTGCGTAAAGACAGCATGGATTACCGCCAGCGCCCGGCGCCGACCACCGACAAAGAGACCTACGAGTTTATTAACGAGCTGGGCACGAAAAAGAACAACGTGGTGCCGATTGGCCCGCTGCACGTCACTTCTGATGAACCCGGCCACTTCCGCCTGTTCGTTGATGGCGAAAACATTATCGACGCCGACTACCGGCTGTTCTACGTCCATCGCGGCATGGAAAAGCTGGCGGAAACCCGCATGGGCTATAACGAAGTTACCTTCCTGTCCGATCGCGTGTGCGGCATCTGCGGCTTCGCCCACAGCACCGCCTATACCACCTCGGTGGAAAACGCGATGGGGATTGTGGTGCCGGAGCGCGCGCAGATGATTCGCGCCATTCTGCTGGAGGTTGAGCGTTTGCACAGCCACCTGCTGAACCTCGGCCTGGCCTGCCACTTTGTCGGCTTCGACTCCGGTTTTATGCAGTTCTTCCGCGTGCGTGAAATGTCGATGAAGATGGCGGAGATCCTGACCGGGGCGCGGAAAACCTACGGCCTGAACCTGATCGGCGGCATCCGCCGCGATCTGCTGAAAGACGACATGATCCAGACCCGCCAGCTCGCCCAGCAGATGCGCCGGGAAGTGCAAGATCTGGTGGATATCCTGCTGAGCACGCCGAACATTGAGCAGCGCACCGTCGGCATTGGCCGCCTTGATCCACAAATCGCCCGTGATTTCAGCAATGTCGGCCCAATGGTGCGTGCCAGCGGCCACGCCCGTGATACCCGCGCCGATCACCCATTTGTCGGTTACGGCCTGCTGCCGATGGAAGTACACAGCCTCGACGGCTGCGACGTGCTTTCCCGCCTGAAAGTGCGCATCAACGAAGTCTTTACCGCGCTGAACATGATTGATTTCGGTCTGGATAACCTGCCGGGCGGCCCGCTCGCCGTGGAAGGCTTTACCTACATTCCAAACCGCTTTGCCCTGGGCTTCTCAGAGGCGCCGCGCGGGGACGACATTCACTGGAGCATGACCGGCGACAACCAGAAGCTGTACCGCTGGCGCTGCCGTGCGGCGACGTACGCCAATTGGCCAACCCTGCGCTACATGCTGCGCGGCAACACGGTGTCCGACGCCCCACTGATTATCGGCAGCCTTGATCCTTGCTACTCCTGCACCGACCGCATGACGGTGGTGGACGTGCGCAAGAAGAAAACCCAGGTGGTGCCGTACAAAGAGCTGGAGCGCTACAGCATTGAGCGCACTAATTCGCCGCTGAAATGATTTTGATGCCTGGCTTTTGAGGGAAACCCCCTCACCCTAACCCTCTCCCCAAAGAGGAGAGGGAACTGCATCGAGCCAGATTTCCCCCTCTCCCTTTCAGGGAGAGGGCCGGGGTGAGGGTCAATCATTCAGGCCAGGCAAACAAGGAAAACGCATGTTTAACTTCATCAAAAAAGCCATCAAGGGCGGCGTGGCAACCGAGTCTTACCCGCTCCAGCCCATTGCCGTCGATCCGAATTTTCGCGGCAAACCGGAGCACAATCCGCAGCAATGTATCGGCTGTGCGGCCTGCGTGAACGCCTGCCCGTCCAACGCCCTGAGCGTTGAGACCGATCTTGCCGCCGGGCAACTGCAGTGGAGCTTTAACCTCGGGCGCTGCATCTTCTGCGGGCGCTGTGAAGAGGTTTGCCCGACGGCCGCCATCAAACTCTCACAGCAGTACGAGCTGGCGGTGTGGAACAAAGCCGACTTCCTGCAGCAGGCCTGCTTCCCGCTGTGTAACTGTCGCGAATGTGGCCGCCCGTTTGCCGTGCAAAAAGAGATCGACTACGCCATTGCGCTGCTTGAGCACAACGGCGATTCCCGTGCGGAAAGCCGCCGTGGGGCATTTGAAACCTGCCCGGACTGCAAGCGCCAGCAAAGCCTGGTGTCGTCCGACCGGATCGACTTTAGCCGTCAGATGAGAGAGGCCAGCTAATGAGTAACCTACTGGGGCCGCGCGACCACAACGGCATTCCGGTGCCGATGACGGTGGACGAATCTATCGCCAGCATGAAGGCGTCGCTGCTGAAAAACATCAAACGCTCAGCCTACGTTTACCGTGTGGACTGTGGCGGCTGTAACGGTTGCGAAATCGAGATTTTTGCTACGCTTTCGCCACTTTTCGATGCAGAACGCTTTGGGATCAAAGTGGTTCCTTCCCCGCGCCATGCCGATATTCTGCTGTTTACCGGGGCGGTAACCCGCGCGATGCGTTCCCCGGCGCTGCGTGCCTGGGAGTCGGCGCCCGATCCTAAAATTTGCATCTCCTACGGCGCCTGCGGCAACAGCGGCGGGATCTTCCACGACCTTTACTGCGTCTGGGGCGGGACCGACAAAATCGTGCCGGTCGATGTGTACATTCCCGGCTGCCCGCCAACGCCCGCCGCTACGCTGTACGGGTTTGCGATGGCGCTTGGCCTGCTGGAACAAAAAATCCATGCGCGCCCGGCAAGCGAGCTGGACGTTGAGCCGGCAAAAATCCTCCACCCGAATATGGTTCAGCCGCTGCGCGTGCGGATTGACCGCGCCGCCCGTCGCCTGGCCGGTTACCGCTATGGCCGCCAGATTGCCGACAGCTACATGACTAACCTGACAACCGGGGGCGATGCCGTTCAGCAGTGGCTGAGCGCGGAAAACGACCCACGCCTGACGGAAATCGTCACTAACCTTGAGCAACTGGTTCATCAGGAGCGCGTGTAATGAGCGAGTCGGTGGTGTTCTGTCAGCTCAGCCGCAAGTTTGTCGATGAGAACGACAACACCCCGGCTGACGCTCAGCAGGTGGTCTACTACAGCCTGGCGATTGGCCACCATTTGGGGGTAATCGACTGCCTGAAAGAGAGCCTGGTTTGCCCGCTGGAAGCCTATCAGGCGTGGATTGCCACGCTTGAAGCTGACGGCGAAGCCCGGCGCAAAATGAACGGCGTGCCGCGCTACGGCGAGATTGTTATCGACCAGAATCACGTGGTGATGCTGGCCCGGGCGCTGGATGCCGCTAAGCCGACGCAGACCCCGGCACAGCAGGCCTGGAGCCAGGCGCTGCTCGACATGCTGCAGGCCATTCAACAAGAACCCGCCATCTACCTGATGGTAAGGAGACGCTATGACTAAGGTACTGCTTTGCGTAGGCAACAGCATGATGGGCGACGACGGGGCTGGCCCGCTGCTGGCCGAGAAGTGTCAGGCTTCTCCGCAGGGTGACTGGGTGGTTATCGACGGCGGCAGTGCGCCTGAAAACGACGTGGTTGCCATCCGCGAACTGCATCCGGAATTGCTGCTGATTGTGGATGCCACCGACATGATGCTCAACCCCGGCGAGATCCGCGTCATTGACCCGGACGACATCGCCGAGATGTTTATGATGACCACCCACAATATGCCGCTTAATTATCTGGTCGATCAGCTGAAAGAGGACGTGGAGGAAGCGGTGTTCCTCGGCATTCAGCCGGATATCGTCGGCTTCTACTATCCGATGACGGAGGCGGTGAAAGCGGCGGTGGAGCAGGTTTATCAGCGTCTGGCGACGTGGACGGGTTTTGGCGGGTATGAGCCCCTCACTATTTCAGAGAGCGAAACGCCTTTCTAGTCTTTCCCCTCACCCTAACCCTCTCCCCATGGGGGAGAGGGGATCAGAACGGCAGTACTTCTTTTCCCCTGCTTACATGCGAGAAAGAGCCTGATTCTTTTCCCCCTCTCCCTTTCAGGGTGTACGGTCCGGGGACATCGTGAACACTTGTTCGGGGACATGGTAGACACTTACAACTAAGGCATAAGAACCCGTTTATGGAGCCGCTTATGCCGTGGGATGCGAGAGATA
>NZ_JBBCMI010000024.1:0-73012 GCF_037152415.1 Cedecea sp. AS113 | reverse complement strand
CCCTTATGGGGTGAGTCTCAGGGATGAGACGAATACTAAAACGTCAGGAACGTTTTTGAACAGCGCTTGCGCTGGCCCCTTATGGGGTGAGTCTCAGGGATGAGACGAATACTAAAACGTCAGGAACGTTTTTGAACAGCGCTTGCGCTGGCCCCTTATGGGGTGAGTCTCAGGGATGAGACGAATAATCGACTTTCAGTTCGATGCAGAGTCCGTATCGCCAAAAGCAAAAAACCCGCCATAGGCGGGTTCTTCTAAATAGTGGTGCCCGGACTCGGAATCGAACCAAGGACACGGGGATTTTCAATCCCCTGCTCTACCGACTGAGCTATCCGGGCAACGGGCCGCATTAAACCGTAAAGGCCGCCAGGCGTCAACGGCTTTGTCATAAAAATTACCTAAAACTATGCTGATTGCCTGCTTTTCAGTCAAAGACAGCAAAAAGACGTGCTTCAGGTTAATGCCCCGCCGGTGCGGCACAGCGCAAAGCGCAGAATATCTTCCGCAAGGGTTCTGGCCGTGTCGATATCAGCCTGGCTACGCTTCACCAATAGCTTGCTCAGGCAGCCTTCCAGCACCAATTCCATTTGGTGCGCGACCATGGTTGGGGCGTCCACTTCCATTTGTGTGAGCAGCTCGTGCGTGTATTCCCAGGCCGCTTTTTTCTGCTGGTCCGCCAGTTGATGAATCGGGTGCGCGGCATCAGGGTAGAAGGTGCAGGCGGCAATAAACAGGCAGCCGGGATAACGCTGGTTGCTCACGCATTCGGTCAGGGCGTGGTAGCGCTTAAGCAGCTTTTGCTCCGGCGTTAACTCTTCGTCCAGCATCAGCTGACGCCGCCAGACATCCACCTGCGAACTTAAGTAGCGCAGGGCGTCGTACAGCAGGGCTTCGCTGTCGGGCCAGAACTGGCGAATCTCAGCGAGCGGATAATCGGCTTCTTTCGCCACCATCTCCAGCGTCGTGCTGGCAATGCCTTCACGTTCAAGGACATGCAGGGCGTGCTCTAAAACTTCTTCGCGTTGCACGGTTTTCTCCTTACGTTTCCCAACGGATCAAGTGTTGTTTACTGGCTGCGATTGCGCAAATGCTCGCTGAACGCGGAGGCGTCCATAAAGCCTGTGACGCGGTCTGCCGGTTGTTCAACGCCGTTAGCATCAAAGAATAAAATGGTTGGCAGGCCAAGCACCTGTAAATGCTTCAGCAGGGCTTTGTCGTCGGCGTTATTTGCCGTGACATCGGCCTGCAGTAAAACGGTGCCAGACAGCGCTTTTTGCACCTGCGGATCGCTAAAGGTGTATTTCTCAAACTCTTTACACGCCACGCACCAGTCGGCGTACAAATCTAACATCACCGGTTTGCCTTTCGCCCCGGCTAGCGCGGCGTCGAGCTGCTCAACGTTGGCTATTTTGTTAAAGCTGAGGTGAGGGACGGACTGAACGGATGCCGGAGAGCCAAAAGCCCAGTCCTGCAGCGGACGAGCGGACACCAGCGCGGCACCCAGAAGAATAATTTGTAGCATGCGTAGCCAGGACTTCTTCGCTCCAAGGCTGGTGATAAATGCCCAACTGAAGAAGGCGACGCCCAGCAGGCCCCACAGCCTCAGCCCCCAGATGTCGCCCAGCACACGCTCCAGCAGGAAGACCGGCAGCGCCAGAATCACAAAACCAAAGGCGGTTTTGACGCTTTCCATCCACGGCCCGCTTTTCGGCAGCAGGCGATTACCGAAGACGGTAATCAGGATTAGCGGCAGGCCCATGCCCAGCGCGTAAAGGTAAAGCGTGCCGCCGCCGAGCCACATATTTCCGCTTTGCGCGATGTACAGCAGGATAGCGCTAAGCGGCGCGGTGGTGCACGGCGAGCAGATAAGCCCGGCCAGCGCGCCCATAGCAAAGACGCCGCCCGCCGAGCCGCCCTGCTGGCGGTTGCTCATCAGCGCCAGGCGCGTTTGCAGCGACGAGGGCAGCTGCAGCGTGAACAGACCGAACATCGAGGCGGCGAGCAGGATAAAGAGCGCCGACAGGCCAATCAGCACGTATGGGTGCTGGAGTGCCGCCTGGAACTGGAGTCCTGCGGCGGCAACGACAAGACCGAGTGCGGTGTAGGTCAGCGCCATGCCCTGGACGTATACAAAGGCCAGCAGCAGCGCCCGGGCAGTGGACAGGCGTTGTTTACCACCTAGTACGATGCCGGAAATGAGCGGGTACATCGGCAGCACGCAGGGCGTGAAGGCGATGCCGATGCCGATCAGGAAGGCCCACAGCGCGGAGAAGGGGAGCGATGCGGGTGCGGAGCTGTCTGTTCCCCTCACCCCGGCCCTCTCCCCAGAAGGGGAGAGGGAGGAAGAAATATTGGCCTCGTCTCTTGATGGGGAGAGGGAGGAAGACACATTGGCATCATTAGCCGACGCAGCAATAGCACTCAACGGCACAACGCGCGTTTCCGGCGGATAGCAGAATCCGGCTTCGGCGCAGCCCTGGTAAGTGACGCTGACGGACGAACCTTTATTGGCGGCATTTACCGTAATGGGCAGAGTTAGCTGCTGGGTGAAGATCTCCGTTTTGCCGTAGAACTCATCTTCGTGCCAGGTGCCTTTAGGCATAACCAGGGGCGTAATGTCCGCGCTGGTGGGCACCACTTTGATCTGCTGGCGATAGAGATAATAGCCGGGTTTTATCTGCCAGCTGAGCGTCAGCTTGTGCTCGGCCTGCTGAAAGTCAAAGGCAAAAGCCTGGTCGACCGGGACAAACTGCGTTTTATTCTGGGCGTCAAACAGCCCGGCGAAGGCCTGCGAACTGCATAACAGCAGGACTAGCGTAATGATGCGTAGAGCCATGAGAGATATTCACTGTTTCCGTGTGCAACTGGCAGAACCAGTAGTTCTGGCGTTTGATAAGGGTGATGGGTTTTCAGGCAGGCAAGCAGTGCCTCCTGGCGTTCCACGTCGCTCTTGAGCAGCATTTGGACTTCGTACTCCTGCTCCAGCTTTCCTTCCCAGTAATAGAGCGAAGTTGCGCCCGGCAGCAGCGTCACGCAGGCGGCAAGTTTCTCCGCCAGCACTTTCGCGGCCAGATCCTGCGCGGTGGCTTCATCCGGGGCGGTACAGAGTACAACGACAGCCTGGGTCATCGACATCGCAAACCTCATCTGAGAAGAAAGTGCGATGACTATAACATGAGCAGAAGAAAACGGGCTGCATTGCAGCCCGCGTCTGGCGGAGATTTACAGTACGATCCCGCCGATGATAAAGCCGAGGATAACGCACAAAGTAATGGCAATGACGCCGGGGATCAGGAAGGCGTGGTTGAACACATATTTGCCGATACGGGTTGAGCCGGTGTCGTCCATTTCGACCGCTGCCAGCAGCGTCGGGTAGGTTGGCAGGACGAACAGCGCAGATACCGCTGCAAAAGAGGCGACGGCGGTTAATGGCGTGACGCCGAGCAGCAGGGCCGCAGGCATCAGCGCTTTCGTTGTGGCTGCCTGTGAATAGAGCAAGGTGGCCGCGAAGAACAGCACCACAGCCAGCAGCCACGGGTAACCGTTCAGCAGGTCACCGGCAACCGCCTGAATGTCGCTGATATGGGACTTAACGAAGGTATCGCCCAGCCATGCAACGCCGAGTACGCAAATACAGGCGCTCATGCCGGACTTAAAGGTGCTGGCGTTCAGCACTTCGCCAGTGTCGATTTTACAGGTGATGCTAATCAGCGTGGCGATGGTGAGCATAAACACAACAATCGCTTCGTTACGCGGCAGAACCGGGTTCTGAATCAGGCCGACGGTGTCGCTGATCGCGGTGGCATAGAACATCACGGCGACAATACCGATCAGGAATAGCAGTACCGAACGCTTGGCGTGCGGCTTCAGCTCGAAGACCTGGCTACCGCGCAGCTTCACTTCGCCTTTGGCAAGACGTTCCTGGTAAACCGGATCGTCTTTCAGCTCGCAGCCGAGGAAGTTACACACCACCGCGGTTAGCATCACGGCAATCAGCGTGACCGGGATACAGATACCTAGTAGCGTCAGGTAGCTCACGCCCATCGGCTCCAGAATGCCGGCAAAAAACACCACTGCAGCGGAAATCGGCGATGCCGTAATGGCAATTTGTGAGGCGACAACGGCGATAGAAAGCGGGCGAGAAGGGCGAATGCCCTGCTCTTTTGCCACTTCGGTAATCACCGGCAGCGTGGAAAAGGCCGTGTGGCCGGTCCCGGCCAGAATGGTCATAAACCAGGTGACCAGCGGCGCAAGGAAGGTGATGTATTTCGGATGGCGGCGCAGCATGCGTTCCGCAAGGCTGACCAGGTAGTCCATGCCACCTGCGACCTGCATGGCCGCAATCGCGGCGATCACCGCCATGATAATTTCGATCACGTCGAAGGGGATTGCCCCCGGTTTGATCTGGAAGATAAGGGTAAGCACCAGCACGCCGAGACCACCGGCAAAACCAATACCGATCCCTCCCAGCCTTGCCCCGAGATAGATCGCCAGCAGGACGACCACGAGTTCAGCACCAAACATAATTGCATCCTTGAGATTTAAATGAGATGAAAATGAAATGTTATGTTTTCGTATACCGTTAAAATGAAAAAGGCACGTCCGACTGGACGTGCCTTTTGGCGTTTATGTGTATGAGTTATTGTTCGCTTTCATCGGTATAGCGCTTAGCTTTGTAGACCGGGTGCATCAGGTTGTGGACGGAGAAGATATCGTCCAGCTCGGCTTCGGTCAGCAGGCCGCGCTCTAGCACGACCTCGCGCACGCTCTTGCCGGTTTCTGCGCAGATCTTGCCGACGATGTCGCCGTTGTGGTGGCCAATGAACGGGTTCAGGTAGGTCACGATACCGATGGAGTTGTACACGTAGCTCTCACACACTTCTTTATTCGCGGTGATGCCGTTAATGCATTTTTCCAGCAGGTTGTAGCAGGCGTTGGTCAGGATATGAATGGATTCGAACATTGCCTGGCCAATCACCGGCTCCATCACGTTCAGCTGCAGCTGACCTGCTTCGGATGCCATGGTCACCGTGGTGTCGTTGCCGATGACTTTGAAGCAAACTTGATTCACCACTTCCGGGACAACTGGGTTCACTTTGGCCGGCATGATAGAAGAACCCGCCTGCAGTTCTGGCAGGTTGATTTCGTTCAGGCCAGCGCGCGGGCCGGAAGAGAGCAGGCGCAGGTCGTTACAGATTTTGGACATTTTCACGGCCAGGCGCTTCAGGGAGCTGTGCACCATCACGTATGCGCCGCAGTCGGAAGTGGCTTCAATCAGGTCTTCTGCTGGTACGCAGGCAAGGCCGCTGACTTCTGCCAGTTTCTGTACGGCCAACTGCTGGTAGCCATCTGGCGTGTTGAGGCGGGTACCGATGGCGGTTGCGCCAAGGTTCACTTCCAACAGCAGTTCAGCGGTGCGCAGCAGGTTTTTAGTCTCTTCAGTCAGCAGCACGTTGAACGCGTGGAACTCCTGACCGAGGGTCATCGGAACAGCGTCCTGAAGCTGGGTGCGGCCCATTTTCAGGATCTCAGAAAACTCAACCGCTTTACGCTGGAAGCCTTCGCCCAGCTGATTAATGGCATCGATCAGTTTCACGATGGAAGCGTAAACTGCGATGCGGAAGCCGGTTGGGTAGGCGTCGTTAGTGGACTGGCATTTGTTGACGTGGTCGTTCGGGTTCAGGAACTGGTATTCACCTTTCTGGTGGCCCATCAGTTCCAGACCGATGTTAGCGAGGACTTCGTTGGTGTTCATGTTGACGGAAGTACCGGCGCCGCCCTGGTAGACGTCTACCGGGAACTGATCCATGCATTTGCCGTTGTTCAGGACTTCATCACAGGCCTGAATGATGGTGTTCGCGATGCTCTTAGGAATGGTTTGCAGTTCCTTGTTCGCCATTGCCGCCGCTTTTTTTACCATCACCATACCGCGTACAAATTCCGGTATGTCACTGATTTTACTGTTGCTAATGTAGAAGTTTTCAATCGCTCTCAGAGTATGAACGCCGTAGTAGGCATCCGCTGGCACTTCCCTGGTACCCAACAAATCTTCTTCGATACGAATGTTATTTAACATGTGAACCTTCTTAGTAAAGCTGCAGATAAATGCACTGTTTTATTCACACACACGAAATGTGGTTGTGAGCTTAATAGGCCGACGATTATGTCCATATTCGACCGCGTTGACGTGATGATATGCTGATGATAGCGAAAAGCAGTAACCTGGATCACTTATTAAAAGCCGCCACGCATAACAATTATTAATATGTGATATAGGTCAACAGTTGAAAATTTCCAGAAAAAATTCACGCAATAAACATTGATCTTTGTCTACAGCGTCGCCATCTCCCTCCTACGCGTAATTGCTAATCTATTTTTCGCGAGACCATTAACGGGCTCGCCCGATGACAGGAGCGTATAGTGCGCTGGATCCCGTTTATTGCCGTTTTCCTTTATGTTTACATCGAAATTTCGCTGTTCATACAGGTGGCACACGTTTTGGGGGTCTTTATGACCCTGATTCTGGTCATTTTCACTTCGGTGATTGGCCTTTCTCTGGTGCGTAACCAGGGCTTTAAAAACCTGATGCTGATGCAGCAGAAGATGGCGGCAGGCGAAAGCCCTGCGGCGGAGATGATCAAAAGCGTCTCGCTGATCATGGCCGGTATTTTGCTGCTGTTGCCGGGCTTTTTTACCGACTTCCTCGGTCTGCTGCTGCTGTTGCCGCCGGTGCAAAAGCACCTCACGCTCAAGCTGATGCCGCATTTGCGCTTCTCCCGCATGCCTGGCGGCGGTTTTAGCGCCGGTAGTGAAGGGGGCAATACATTCGACGGTGAGTTCCAGCGTAAAGACGACGCGCCAAAGCGCCTCGACGACCAGCACCGGAATGATCGTTAAATTTTAGTTTTTTTTGTTTTCCCCCCTTGAAGGGGGGAAAGCGCATCCCCATTAATCAGGTCACCAGCCGATTACCCCTGTGGGACGGCGTTACCTAACTATCTGATACTGACTTTCTCAAAGGAGAGCTATCAATGAGCATTCGTCCATTACATGATCGTGTCATCGTCAAGCGTAAAGAAGTTGAGTCCAAATCTGCGGGCGGCATCGTTCTGACTGGCTCCGCAGCGGGCAAATCAACTCGTGGCGAGATCATCGCTGTCGGTAAAGGCCGCATCCTGGAAAACGGTAGCGTGCAGCCGCTGGACGTGAAAGTGGGTGACATCGTTATCTTCAACGATGGCTACGGCGTGAAGTCCGAGAAAATCGACAACGAAGAAGTGCTGATCATGTCCGAAAGCGACATCCTGGCAATTGTTGAAGCGTAATTTGACGCACGAACCTGAACGAATTTGAGGAATAGAAGAAATGGCAGCTAAAGACGTAAAATTCGGTAACGACGCTCGTGTAAAAATGCTGCGCGGCGTTAACGTACTGGCAGATGCAGTGAAAGTTACCCTCGGTCCTAAAGGCCGTAACGTGGTTCTGGATAAATCTTTCGGTGCACCGACCATCACCAAAGATGGCGTTTCCGTAGCGCGTGAAATCGAGCTGGAAGACAAGTTCGAAAACATGGGTGCACAGATGGTAAAAGAAGTTGCCTCTAAAGCGAACGACGCTGCAGGCGACGGTACCACCACCGCAACCGTACTGGCTCAGGCTATCATCACCGAAGGTCTGAAAGCCGTTGCTGCGGGCATGAACCCAATGGACCTGAAACGCGGTATCGATAAAGCCGTTGTTGCCGCTGTTGAAGAGCTGAAAGCGCTGTCCGTGCCGTGCTCTGACTCTAAAGCGATTGCTCAGGTTGGTACTATCTCCGCTAACTCCGACGAAACCGTAGGTAAACTGATCGCTGAAGCGATGGATAAAGTCGGTAAAGAAGGCGTGATCACCGTTGAAGACGGTACCGGTCTGGAAGACGAACTGGACGTGGTTGAAGGTATGCAGTTCGACCGCGGCTACCTGTCCCCATACTTCATCAACAAGCCAGAAACTGGCGCTGTTGAGCTGGAAAGCCCGTTCATCCTGCTGGCTGACAAAAAAATCTCCAACATCCGTGAAATGCTGCCAGTGCTGGAAGCCGTTGCGAAAGCAGGCAAACCGCTGGTTATCATCGCTGAAGATGTTGAAGGCGAAGCGCTGGCTACCCTGGTGGTTAACACCATGCGTGGCATCGTGAAAGTGGCTGCGGTTAAAGCACCTGGCTTCGGCGACCGCCGTAAAGCTATGCTGCAGGACATCGCTACCCTGACCGGCGGTACCGTTATCTCTGAAGAGATCGGTATGGAGCTGGAAAAAGCGACCCTGGAAGACCTCGGCCAGGCTAAACGCGTTGTGATCAACAAAGACACCACCACCATCATCGATGGCGTGGGTGAAGAAGCCGCTATTCAGGGCCGCGTTGGTCAGATCCGTAAGCAGATCGAAGAAGCAACTTCTGACTATGACCGCGAAAAACTGCAGGAGCGCGTAGCGAAACTGGCAGGCGGCGTAGCGGTAATCAAAGTTGGTGCTGCTACCGAAGTTGAAATGAAAGAGAAAAAAGCTCGCGTCGACGATGCCCTGCACGCTACCCGTGCTGCGGTTGAAGAAGGCGTGGTTGCTGGTGGTGGTGTAGCGCTGGTTCGCGTTGCCGCTAAACTGGCTGGCCTGACCGCTCAGAACGAAGACCAGAACGTGGGTATCAAAGTTGCGCTGCGCGCGATGGAAGCTCCTCTGCGTCAGATCGTTTCTAACGCCGGTGAAGAGCCATCCGTTGTCACCAACGCGGTGAAAGCGGGCGAAGGTAACTACGGTTACAACGCCGCGACCGAAGAATACGGCAACATGATCGATTTCGGTATCCTGGACCCAACCAAAGTTACTCGTTCTGCTCTGCAGTACGCGGCTTCCGTGGCGGGCCTGATGATCACTACCGAGTGCATGGTCACCGACCTGCCTAAAGGCGATGCTCCTGACTTAGGCGCTGCTGGTGGTATGGGCGGCATGGGTGGCATGGGCGGCATGATGTAATTCGCCTTAGCACCTTGTGTTAAAGAAACCCTCAGTCAGAAATGTCTGGGGGTTTTTTCTTTTGTTCACACTCTGGTATAAGTGCTTACCGGGCAATAACGGCTCAATACCTTGATTACGGGGAATAACATGCGCATGAAAGTCTCATCAGGAGTGGTTCTGGCAGCGCTGCTGCTGGCAGGATGTAGCACGGGCAATCAGCTTAGCTCCAGCGGCCAGAGCGTTCGTTTTGTTGAAGACAAACCAGGAAGCGAATGCCGTCTATTAGGCACCGCGACCGGGGAACAGAGCAACTGGCTGTCTGGCCAGCACGGCGATGAAGGCGGGTCTATGCGCGGCGCGGCAAACGCACTGCGTAACAATGCGGCCGAAATGGGCGGCAACGTGCTGTACGGCGTGAGCAGCCCAACCCAGACGCTGCTCTCGAGCTTTGCGCCAACGGCCAGCCAAATGACGGGTCAGGTTTATAAGTGCCCGAACTGATTCGGTAAGTATTACCCTCACCCCGGCCCTCTCCTTCAGGGAGAGGGAGAAAAACGGACGTGCTTTTACTGATAGAGATCGAGGAAGGACTTGCGGTTCCCTGTCACTGGTAAGGAATAAAGTCGTGGGGCTTTTTCTACAGTTGAAGGCAGCACTAAGCGGTTCCCTCTCCTGAGGGAGAGGGTTAGGGTGAGAGCGTTAAGCTCTCACTTTTGCCGTAGCTGCAAATCCAGCGGCGTCTTACTTGGCTCTCCGCCTATTTCCCTCGCCAGCTTCGGCACCATATAGCCTGAAACCAGCGTCAGCAGCTTACGCATAATCGCCCGGGCCTCTTCGTCTTCTACCATAAAGTGCGCCGCACCTTGCACTCTGTCGAGCACGTGCAGGTAATACGGCATCACGCCCGCATTAAACAACGCATTACTAAGGTCGGCCAGGGTTTGTGCGTTGTCGTTCACGTCTCGCAGTAACACGCTTTGATTCAGCAGCGTGACGCCCGCCAGGCGTAGCTTTGCCATCGCCGAGCGGAAATCGTCGCCAATTTCCTGGGCGTGGTTAATATGATTAACCAGCAGCACCTGAAGCGATGAGCGGGCGATTCTTGCTGCCAGCCCATCGGTAATACGCGCCGGGATGACAATCGGCAGGCGGCTGTGAATACGCAGGCGTTTGATATGAGGAATGGCCTCCAGCTCGCTCATCAGCCAGTCCAGTTCATGATCTTTGGCCATCAGCGGGTCGCCGCCGGAGAAAATAATTTCGTCCAGCTCAGGATGTTCGCTGATATACGCCAGCGCCGTTTGCCAGTTGCGTTTGTTGCCCTGGTTGTCGGCATACGGGAAGTGGCGGCGGAAACAGTAGCGGCAGTTTACGGCGCAGCCACCTTTCACCAGCAGCAAGGCGCGGTTGCGGTACTTATGCAGCAGCCCTGGGACAACGCTGTGTTGCTCTTCCAGCGGATCGGTGGTGAAGCCGGGCGCGGCAACGAACTCCTGTTTTGCCGTCAAAACCTGACGCAGTAACGGGTCGTTGGGGTTACCTTTTTCCATGCGCGCGACGAAAGCGCGAGGGACGCGCAGGGCAAAAAGACGCCTTGCTTCACGCCCGGCAAGCAGTTCTTCATCGTCAGCTACATTTAAAATGTGCAGCAGTTCATCAGGATCGGTTATAACATCGGCAAGTTGCGTTAACCAATCTTCTCTGTGAGGGGGATTTAGGGTTACAATGTGTGCCATTTTTTTGGCTAAGCTACCAGTTAACAAATTCAGAGGGCCTTATGGCGACTTATTCTAGCAACGATTTCCGTGCCGGTCTTAAAATCATGATGGATGGCGAACCGTACGCGGTTGAAGCCAGCGAATTCGTAAAACCGGGCAAGGGCCAGGCATTCGCGCGCGTTAAGCTGCGTCGTCTGCTGACCGGTACCCGCGTTGAGAAAACCTTCAAGTCTACTGACTCTGCAGAAGGCGCTGACGTTGTCGATATGAACCTGACTTACCTGTACAACGACGGTGAGTTCTATCACTTCATGAACAACCAAACCTTCGAGCAGCTGGCTGCAGACGAAAAAGCCGTTGGCGAAAACGCTAAATGGCTGCTGGACCAGGCTGAGTGCATCGTGACCCTGTGGAACGGTCAGCCAATCTCCGTTACCCCACCGAACTTTGTTGAGCTGGAAATCGTTGAAACCGATCCAGGTCTGAAAGGTGACACTGCAGGGACCGGCGGCAAGCCAGCAACCCTGAGCACCGGCGCTGTGGTTAAAGTTCCGCTGTTCGTCCAGATCGGCGAAGTCATCAAAGTTGACACCCGTTCTGGTGAATACGTTTCTCGCGTGAAGTAATTCTCGTGAAGGTTCGCGGCGCGGTGCCTGAGGCTCGCGCCGCCGCTTTGTCAGGGCAGGGAAGATGAACCGTTTGTTGAAACAGATTCTTTTTATCTCGCTGCTGGCCGCTGCGCTGTCGGGTTGTAATACCACGCGTGGGTTTGGCGAAGACTTGCAACATCTCGGCGGCGCCATTGAGCGCGTAGCCAATAAATAGTCCCTGCCAGTTATCCGAAATCGCCTCGCTTTTCCTTCGTTGTTCATTTTTTTAGCTATGCTTAACAAGCTATACACAAACAACATAGTTATAAGGAAAAGCTCATGATTAAGAAAACCATTGCTGCGTTTTTCTCTCTCGTCGTTCTTTCATCCTTGTTGACCGCCTGTAACACCACCCGCGGCGTGGGCGAGGATATACAAAGCGGCGGTAAGGCTATTTCTGGTGCGGCAACAAAAGCGCAGGAATAATACTGTTCGGTACGGTGCTAGTGCCGTACCGTTATTCTAAAACAGCCTCCGGAATATTTAAAAAAAGCGATAATCTATTGTCGGCTCCCAGCTTTAATCGAATGTTTCGCTTATAGGTGTAAACCGTTTTTACGCTTATTTCCATCACTCTGGCAATATATTCGTTATTCGCCTCTTCCTTCCAGAGTTTTAATATTCTCTCTTCGCGTAAGGTCAGTAATGGCGTAATATGTCGTTTCACTTCACGGAATGGCGGGCGGGTCGCAATAGTCTGCTGAATCAATGCCGTTAATGCCGACAATGATACTGACTTATCCCAAATATCGTTAGTGCCTTGCGCCGCGCAGTACTCAGCAATGGTGGGGTGTTGCCCGCTTTGCAGCAGCAGCAGGCGCGTCGTATCGCCACAGGCAGAATAAATAGTCGAAAGCTGTTGGATATTATGCAATGCGGTTGAGAAACTGTTGAAGTCGGCGATCACCATATTCGGCTGCCATTTTATAATTTTTTCCCGGGCGAGAAGTAAACTGTCTGTCTCTGAAATACTCACTGCCGTAGCCAGATTATTTTTCTGATTGAGCAAGTGCGTCAGTCCCTGACGGCTGAAGTAACACCTATCAACCAATAATATTTTATACATTTTCACGCTTCACGTTAATCATTACTGCGGCGTTTGCAGGCTGGCAAACCACGTTTTATCATATGAATAAATTTGCCAAAATGAATCACGGAAATACGCGCGAATTCGCTGTCAATTCCAGGCTTAGCAAGGCCCGGCAAGTGAAACGATTATTTCATTGCGTAGCATTTGGATACGGATTTTCAGGCAGCCGTTTGGGTGCTAAAATCAGCTTCTCACCTAAGCCTTACGGGACGACCCGCAAGCGCATCTCACACCGGGGACGGCCCCATTTCTACTGGAGCTGTTATGGCCTGGATCGTACTGTTAATTGCCGGATTACTGGAAGTTGTTTGGGCGGTAGGACTGAAATATACCCACGGCTTTAGCCGCCTGTGGCCTAGCGTTATCACCATCGTCGCGATGGTTGTCAGCATGGCTTTGCTCGCCTGGGCGATGAAAACCCTGCCCACCGGCACGGCCTACGCGGTGTGGACCGGGATCGGTGCCGTCGGCGCGGCGATTACCGGCATTCTGCTGCTGGGAGAGTCGGCTAACCCGATGCGTCTGGCTAGCCTGGCTCTGATTGTGGTCGGGATCATTGGCTTGAAACTTTCCACGCATTAACTGCCTGGTTGTTTCACCCAAATCAATTTATCCACCGCAAAGCCCTGGCGAGCGGCGATAGCCAATAGCTGTTGCTTGAGATCGTGGCTGATGGTTGGTGTGCGGGACAGGATCCACAAATAGCTGAGATCCGGCCCGCATACCAGCGCATGGCGATAGTCTTTATCCAGCGCAATCACGTTATAGCCGCCGTAAAACGGGCCAAAAAAGGAGACTTTCAGCGCAGCGACGCTCGGGTCTCCGGTGAAATAAGCCTTCCCTTCCGCCTGCTGCCACATCTGCCTGTCCGGGTTGAATCCCCGGTTTATCACGCGCAGGCCGCCGTCATCCATAAAACTGTAGGTGGCCGTGACCTGATTCAGGCCGCTTTCAAAGCTGTGGTCCATTCGCGCAATTTCATACCAGGTGCCGATAAAGCGTTTTGCCTCGAAGTTTTGCACGACCGTGACGCTGGGGGGAGGAGTTGGTGAGCTACAGGAGACAACGAATAATGCGACCGCAAGCGCGGTGACAGCGGGCCAAATGCGCATAGCAGATTCCTTCCGAGGTTTTTTAGCTAAGTGTAGATGGCGACAGGAAATAAAGTGTGAGCGAAGCCGGAAATAATACGGCCTGTGTTCAACAGGCCGTGGTCATTTTTATTGCAGTGCTTCAAGAATGGCGTAAGCGGCTTTTACTCGCTCGGTGTTCGGGTAGCTTTTGTTGGCCAGCATCACGATACCCAGCTGTTTTTCTGGGATAAAGGCCACGTAGCTACCAAAGCCGCCGGTCGACCCGGTTTTATGTACCCATGAGGCTTTCACCGCAGGTGCTGGAGGCTCAATCAGCGTTGCCGGGTGCGGCGCAAGGGCGATCTTGTTGTCACTGCCATCAATAATCGTTTTCCCCTTCACCGGCCAGTTCAGCATTTCCCAGCCAAGCCCCTGATACATGCTACCCACGCGCCAGTAACGTGACTGCGCGAGCTGGATACCCTGAGCTAACGTTTTGTCTCCCAGACGATCGGGGGCCATATTCGCCTGCACCCAATGGGCCATATCTTCGATGCTGGATTTCACGCCGTAGGCTTCTGCATCCAGCATGCCCGGCGAGACGCGCACGGCTTTGCCGTCCCGGTAGCCCCAGGCGTAGTGGCTGTCTTCCGTCGCCGGCACGTTAATCCAGGTGTGTTGAAGATTCAGTGGCTCAAAGACGCGTTTTAACATCGCCTGTTCAAAGCTCATGCCTGACGGTTTCACCATCAAGGCTCCGAATAGTCCAATACTTGCGTTGGCGTAGAGGCGCTGTGTGCCAGGTGCCCACTTCGGCTGCCAGTTCTGGTAAAACTTCAGCAGGGCATCGCTGTTGGTTACCTCGTCCGGCACCTGCAGCGGCAGGCCACCGGCGGTATAGGTGGCAAGCTGCAGCAGGGTGATCCCTTTCCACTGCTTGCCGTTCAGCTCAGGCCAGTATTTCTGCGCCGGGTCGCTAAGGCTAACTTCGCCGCGAGCCAAAGCATCACCGCCCAGTACGCCGGTAAAGGTTTTACTGACCGAGCCCAGTTCAAACAACGTTTGTTGCGTTACCGGCACCTTGCGCTGCACATCGGCTTTTCCCCAGGTGAAATACAGCGGGTAGCCTTTGTAGATAACGGCCACCGCCATGCCGGGGATCGCCTGCTCTTTCATTAGCGGGGCAACGGTGCGGTTCACCAGCTTTTCAATCTGCGGTGCAGTCAGTTCTTTTTGTGCAGCAAAGCTGGAGCATGAGGCGGCAAGCAGCAGCGTCAGGCAAAGGGTTTTTTTCATGATGGATAACCTTCCTTAGAGAGATGATAGCAGTCCGGGCCCGTCAGACGAGGCAAGTTTGTTGGATTTGACACCCGATGACAAACGATTAAATTTGGCATTAGGCTTAAGATTTTCTAACAGGTAATGTCATGACCCGCAGCTATATCCCGCTAAACTCTCTGCGCGCTTTTGAAGCCGCAGCCAGGCATCTTAGCTTTACCCATGCTGCCATCGAGCTGAATGTCACTCATTCTGCCATCAGCCAGCAGGTGAAAGCCCTGGAAGAACATCTGCGTTGCCAGCTGTTTGTGCGCGTTTCTCGTGGGTTGATGTTGACCACGGAAGGTGAAAACCTGTTACCTGTGCTAAACGATTCCTTTGACCGCATTGCCGGGGTACTGGATCGGTTTTCCGGCGCGCAAGCGAGAGAAAAACTTAAGCTAGGTGTGGTGGGCACTTTTGCAACAGGCTTTCTGCTGCCGCGCCTTGAGGCGTTTCGGCGTCGCTATCCGCATATCGATCTTCAGCTTTCGACGCACAACAACCGGGTGGATCCGGCGGCGGAGGGGTTGGACTATACGGTGCGATTTGGTAGCGGAGCCTGGCACGGAACAGACGCGATTTATCTGTGTGATGCCCCGCTGTCACCGCTTTGTTCTCCTGCGCTGGCTTCTGAACTCCAGCGCCCGCAGGACGTGCTGAATCATACGCTACTGCGTTCCTACCGGCGTGACGAATGGGCGGCATGGCTGCAGGCGGCGGGCGAGGCGCCACCGTCGCCAACGCATCTGGTGATGGTTTTTGATTCTTCGGTAACTATGCTTGAAGCCGCACAGGCTGGCGCGGGTGTTGCCCTTGCCCCGGTGAATATGTTTACCCACTTGCTGAACAGCGAGCGGATTGTTCGCCCGTTTGAGGCTGAAATCAGTCTCGGCAGTTACTGGCTGACAAAGCTCCAGTCCAGGGCGGAAACGCCCGCCATGCGAGACTTCTCCGGCTGGTTAGCCGGAGAGTGTGAGAAAGCGTAGGGCCTGATTGCCAGAACCAGGACGGGTTATTTTACCAGCCCAAACAGGTCATTAAGCGCTTCGCTCATGGTAGGGTGCGTGAAAATTTGGTCGCGCAGCGTGGTGTAGGGCAGCCCGGCATCCATGACGGTTTTAACCAGGTTAATGATCTCATGGGAGTCAGGGCAGAGCAGCGATGCGCCGAGGATCTCCTGCGTTGAGGTATCCACGATAGCTTTGAGCAAGCCGCGAGTGTCGCCCATGACTCGAGCCCTTGGAATTGCCGCCACGGGAAGCGTAACGATCTGAATGGGTTTACCGCTGGCCTGGGCCTGTTCTTCAGTCATGCCAATGCGAGACAGCGGAGGGGTCATAAACACGGAATAAGGCACATTTTTTCTGTCCCCGGTATGGCGTTTACCTTCGCCCAACAGGCTGTCACGCACGATACGGAAGTCATCGAGCGAGATATAGGTAAACTGTAGCCCGCCGGTTACATCTCCCATTGCCCAGATGTTGTCTGCGGAGGTACGCAGGTATTTATTCACCATGATGGCCCCACGAGCATCGACATCAATCCCGGCGTTTTTAAGGTTCAGGGTATCCGTAGCGGGTTTTCGCCCTGAGGCAACAAGCAGCGCGTCAACCGTGTAGACACTATCGTTCGTCTGCAAATGCACCCTGTTGTCATGGGATTCAACGTGCTGAACTTTAGCGTTTAGGATCAGCTCCACGCCCTGCTGCTGAAGTATGTTGGCGACCGCTGCGGCTACGTCACGGTCCTCACGCGGCAAAAAATCTTCGGCGGCTTCGAAAATGGTGACCTTGCTGCCGAAACCGACAAACATTGAGGCAAACTCAACCCCGATGTAGCCGCCGCCCAAAATACCGAGGTGCGTTGGGAGCGTGGTCAGATTAAGCAGCCCGGTGCTGTCATATACCCCAGGCGTAGCCGTCAGCCCGTCAATCGGCGGCAGAACGGACTGCGCACCGGTGTTGATAAAGATTTTCTCCCCCTGCAGTTCAATAGTTTCACCGTTCTGCATCACGCGAACAGTATGCCGGTCGATAAACTCTGCGTGGCCGTTGATAACGTCCACATTATTCAGGTCGGCCAGCAAGTGGTAATTCTTGTCCCGCAGGAAACTGACAATTGAAGACTTACGTGCGATGGCTGTCGTAAAGTCCTGATGCTGTTCTGCATCGTGGACCAGCGCTTTGGTGGGAATGCAGCCAATGTTAATGCAGGTACCGCCGTACATTTCGGCGGATTGCTCGATAATGGCGACTTTCCAGTTTTGTTTTGCCAGGGTTGCCGCCAGGGTTTTACCTGCTTTACCAAAACCAATAATGATTGCCTGATAGGTCTGCATGGAGGTTATCCGTCAGTGAGCCAGCCGTTAAGTTAATGGCAATCATTGTGTCTGCATGGCGTCAATGTGATTTCTTCAGGTATCTTTAAATCCTGTCTTATCGTCTGATTTTTTTGGAGTGAGCGATGGATCCCCTCAGCCAGTTGATGGCGTTCAGCGCCCCGCAGGGCTCGATTGATAAAAATTGCCTGCTCAGCTCGGGCTGGAGCCTGCCCCATGCGGCGGGATCGCTGGCGACCATTCGCTGGCACACCGTTACGCAAGGTGCCGCATGGCTGGAGCTGCCTGCCGGCGAAAAGCTGACGCTACTGCCTGGGCAGGTGGTTGTGCTGACGCAAAACTCTGCGCACCGACTGCGGCAGAAGGGGCAGGAAGAGACCTGGATCGTTTGTGGGAGCCTGCATTTATCTTCGGCTTCCCGTCATTTTTTGACGGCGCTGCCGGAGGCCCTGCTGATGGCGCCCGAACAAGACAGCCCCGAACAGACATGGCTGCTGGCGGCCGTTGCGCTGCTGCAACAGGAAGCGGAAGTGCCACAGCCTGGTATGGCGGCGGTATGTAGCCAGCAATGTGCCACGATGATTGCCCTGGGCTTGCGGCAGTGGCTACGGGTGAATATTCAGGATAAAAGTCAGTTGAACCTGCTGCTGCATCCACGACTGGGTGTGGCAATCCAAAGCATGCTGAATGCACCGCATACGCCGTGGACCGTCGCCTCGCTGGCTGAACAAGTGCATATGTCTCGCGCCAGTTTTGCGTTGCTGTTCCGCGAGGTGAGCGGCACCACCCCGCTGGCAGTGCTGACCCGAATCAGGCTGCAAATTGCCGCACAGCAACTCTCGCGTGAAGCAAGTTCGATTATCACTATCGCTGATGCCGTGGGCTACGCCAGCGAATCGTCATTCCATAAGGCTTTTATGCGGGAGTTTGGCTGTTCGCCTGGGGAATACAGAAAGCGGGTGAAGGCGTTGGCCATGGAATAAAAAAGGCCCGCGCGATGGCGAGCCTTGGTGTGTGCTGAGTACTTAGAGCGTCAGCAGGCCAATAATGGTCACCACCGTCAGAATAGCGGCCAGGCCGTAGAACACCCATTTTCCGGCCGGCACGTGGATCTTCAGGTCATGCATCGCATGGTGGATACGGTGCAGGCCACACCACAGCGGCAGCACAATCATCAGCAGCAGGAACAGGCGGCCAATCCAGCTGTGGGCGAAGGCATAAACGCGGTCAAAGCTCAGCGCATCGCCGGGGAACAGGCCGAGCGGCAGCATAATACCAACCAGCAGCACGATAACCGGCGCGAAAATCGCCCCCCACATGCCACCTGCGCCAAACAGGCCCCAGAATACCGGCTCGTCGGAACGTTTTGGATTTTGGTTAATCACCTCAGCCTCCTTACCAGAACAGTGCTACAAGCAGCACAACGACAGTCACCAGTGCAGTGACAACCCACAATCCCTTGATGACCGGCTCCGGCCCCATTTTCTCGCCCTTAACGATGACGTTAGCGGCCTTTGGTGCCAGCTCAAACCAGGTTTTGGTGTGCAGCACGGCGGCGGCAAGCGTAATGAGATTGAGGATGACAACCACCGGGTTTTGCAGAAAACCGACAAAGCCCGCCCAGCCTTCTACGCCGTGTTTCAGCGAGAAAAGACCATAAATCAGCACGATGCTGAACCAGACTGTCGGAACCGAGGTGCCTTCACGCAGCATATAAAAACGGTAGAAGCCCAGCTGCCGCCACCAGGTTGGCGCCATGGGACGGACATAAGGCTTACGTTTCGTGGTCATGGTGCACTCCTTAGCGTGGTTTCAGGGTGGCAATCAAAAAGTCTTTCGAACTTTCGACTTTGCCCTGCTGGATGGCCGCGGCCGGATCGACGTGTTTGGGACAAACTTCGGAGCAGTAGCCAACAAAGGTGCAGCTCCACACGCCGTTTTGCCCGTTGAGCTGCGGCATACGCTGTTTCTTGCCGTGGTCACGGCTGTCCAGGTTGTAACGATGGGCGAGGGTAATCGCCGCCGGGCCGATAAACTCAGGGTTCAGGCCAAACTGCGGGCAGGCGGCATAGCACAGCCCACAGTTGATGCAGCCGGAGAACTGATGGTATTTCGCCATCTGCGCGGGCGTCTGCGTGTTTGGTCCCTGATCCGGCGTGCGCGGGTTGCCGATGATATAAGGCTTAATCGACTCCAGGCTTTCGATAAAGTGGGTCATGTCGACCACCAAATCGCGCTCAATCGGGAAGTTTGCCAGCGCTTCGACCTTGATGCCGTTGGTGTATTCGCGCAGGAACGTTTTACAGGCCAGCTTCGGCACTTTGTTGACCATCATGCCGCAGGAGCCGCAAATCGCCATGCGGCATGACCAGCGGTAGCTGAGGTCCGGTGCGAGGTTATCTTTGATATAACCCAGCCCGTCCAGCAGCGAGGTTTGCTCGTCAAACGGCACCTCATAGATTGCGCTATGCGGCTGGCTGTCCGTTTCCGGGTTGTAGCGCACAATCTCAATCTTCAGGGTTTGCATCTCAGCCATTTGCCTTCTCCTTTTTCTTCTCAGCATCTTCCGCTTCAGCGCCGTATACGCGTTTTGCTGGCGGCAGCGTGGTGATCTTCACATCGCTGTAGTCGAGGCGAGTTGTGCCGTCGGCGTCGCGGAAGGCCAGAGTGTGCTTCAGGAAGTTGACGTCATCGCGTTCGGTGCAGCCTTCATCCAGACGCTGGTGGGCGCCGCGGGATTCTTTACGTGCAAGGGCGGAGTGCGCCATACATTCGGCAACGTTCAGGCCGTGGCCCAGTTCAATGGTGTACAGCAGATCGGTATTGAAGACGCTGGAGGCATCGGTGATGCGCACGCGCTTGAAGCGCTCCTGCAGCTCTGCCAGCTTGTCGACGGTTTTCTGCATCAGTTCCGGGGTACGGTAAATCCCGCAGCCTTCCTCCATAGAAAGCCCCATTTCGTCGCGGATTTTTGACCAGTTTTCGTTGCCTTCCTGGTTGACTAGCTGCTTCAGGCGGCCTTCAACATCGTCGGCCTGGGCGTTCAGCGCGGCATCGTTAGCCGGTTGCGCTTGTGCGGCGCGCTCCATTGCCTGCTCGCCCGCCAGGCGGCCAAAGACCACCAGTTCTGCCAGCGAGTTAGAGCCCAGACGGTTGGCACCGTGCAGGCCAACGGAGGAGCATTCGCCCACTGCGAACAGCCCTTTGATGCGGGTTTCGCATTGGGTATCGGTCTCGATGCCGCCCATGGTGTAGTGCGCCGTTGGGCGAACCGGGATCGGCTCTTTGACCGGGTCAACGCCCACGTAGGCTTTGGCCAGTTCGCAGATGAACGGCAGGCGCTCGAGCAGTTTTTTCTCGCCGAGGTGGCGCAGGTCGAGGTACACCACGTCGCCGCGTGGGGTGGAGATCGTGTTGCCTTTGCGCCATTCGTGCCAGAAGGCCTGAGAGACTTTGTCGCGCGGGCCGAGTTCCATGTATTTGTTCTTCGGCTCGCCGAGCGGGGTTTCCGGCCCCATGCCGTAATCCTGCAGGTAGCGATAGCCGTTTTTGTTCACCAGAATGCCGCCTTCACCGCGGCAGCCTTCGGTCATCAGGATGCCGGAACCCGGCAGCCCGGTTGGATGGTATTGCACAAACTCCATGTCGCGCAGCGGCACGCCGTGGCTCAGCGCCATGCCCATGCCGTCCCCGGTGACGATGCCGCCGTTGGTATTGTAGCGATAGACTCGCCCTGCACCGCCGGTGGCCATCACCACCGCATTGGCGCGGATCTGCACCAGCTCGCCTTCCATCATATTCATAGCGACGACGCCGCGCGCCTGGCCGTCATCGACCAGAATATCGAGCACGAAATGCTCGTCGAAGCGTTGAATTTGCGGGAACTGAAGGGAGGTCTGGAAGAGTGTGTGGAGCATATGGAAGCCGGTTTTGTCGGCGGCGAACCAGGTCCGTTCGATCTTCATCCCGCCGAAGCGCCTGACGTTGACGCTGCCGTCCGGGCGGCGGCTCCACGGGCAGCCCCACTGCTCAAGCTGGGTCATTTCGGTAGGGCAATGGTGAACGAAGTAGTCAACCACATCCTGCTCACACAGCCAGTCGCCTCCGGCAACGGTGTCGTGAAAATGGTAGTCGAAGCTGTCGTGATCCTGCGCGACGGCTGCGGAACCCCCTTCGGCAGCAACCGTGTGGCTGCGCATCGGGTAGACTTTGGAAATCAGAGCGATTTTTGCCTGTGGATTAGCCTGGGCCGCCGCAATGGCTGCTCGTAGGCCTGCTCCGCCGGCGCCTATAATGGCGAGATCGGCTTGAAAGGTTTGCACGACATTCCTCCAGATTTTAGTAATTCGCAAAGCTATACGACCAAAGGGTATTCACTGCCTGAAAGGCGGTGGCTGCGAAAGGTGTATCCCTGCTCCTTTTTAGGTAGGGAAAGTATAACCGGAGGGATTTTAGGGAAATTTGATTTGTTCGATTTTTTTGCTGTTCTACAGGGCGATTAATTACCGCTCTTAATGAATTGCGTCACAAAAATGAATGTTTAAATGGTGTAATGCGAACAAAAAGCGGCGAAAAATAGTCGTCTGTTTTTCGGTTGTTGCCAGCCCCGGCTGGAGTTCAGAATCTTTTCCATTCTATAAAAGCAGGGGATAAAAATGAGCTTCAGTCAGATGCATTATCAGAGCACGCCATTGCTGCTGGCTAACGTTTGGGATGTCAGCAGCGCTCAGGCGGCACAGGACGCGGGTTATCAGGCGCTGGGCACCTCAAGCGCGGCAATCGCCGATATGTTGGGCTACAAGGATGGCGAAGCGCTGCCATTTTCTGTACTTCTTGCCCTGGTGGCCCGCATACGTGAGCGCGTCAGCTTGCCGCTTTCCGTCGATATGGAAGCCGGATATGGGGCAGAGACCGAAATGGTTGTGAGCCAGGCCATTCAACTGGCACAGCTGGGCGTTGTCGGCATTAACCTTGAAGACAGCAAAGTTGAACAGGGAACGCGTCGTTTACTGGATGCAACACACTTTGCTGTCCGCCTGAACGCGATCAAAGCAGGGCTGGATGCCGCGAAAACGCCGCTCTTTATCAATGCCAGAACCGATGGCTTCTTGCTTGGTGAGTTGGATGCGCTGAATCAAACGATCGCCCGCGGCAGGCTATATCAACAGGCGGGGGCTGACGGCTTCTTTGTGCCCTGCGTGACCTCACCTGAAGATATTCAGGCGATTGCCGGCGCAGTTGATCTGCCGCTGAATGTGATGTGCATGCCGGGTCTGCCCGATTTTGATCAACTGGCGGCGCTGGGGGTGAAACGTATTTCAATGGGGAATTTCGTGCACGCCGCGCTGAACCGTAAGTTACAGCATCTGTTGTTTAGCCTCCGCCAACGGGGCGCATTTGACGAGATCTTTGCCGATGAAAATCCTTGATATCGAGCAGTGCAATACCTGGTACGAGGCGCTGGTGGCGCGCTCTTCCGAGCATGTCGGCGTTTTTTTCGTGGGCGTGAAAACCACCGGCGTGTTCTGCATTTCCAACTGCCGCGCCCGTAAGCCTAAGCGGGGTAACGTTGAGTTTTATGACGACTTCAAATCCGCGCTTCACGCGGGCTTTCGTCCCTGCAAGATCTGCCGCCCCACTGAAAACGCCTTCTCTGCGCCGCCCATAGTCGAGCAGGCCATTGCCCTTTTCAGGGCGAGCAGTGAGAACCGGGTCAGCGATGGTGAGCTGCGTGAGCACAACATCAGCCCTGAACGTCTCCGGCGCTGGTTTGTGCAACACCACGGGATGACTTTTCAGGCATGGCAGAGAATGCTGCGTGTGAATGTGGCGTTGCAGGAGCTCAGGCGTGGGAAAAGTGCGACGGATGCGGCGTTTAGCAGCGGTTACGACTCGCTGAGTGGGTTTGGCTATACCTGCAAAAAGCTCACTGGCGATGCCCCCAGTCGGGCGGCAGATATCATCGTTATTCACCGTTTTACCACGCCCATCGGGCCGATGTTTGTGTGCGCCTCCGAGAAGGGCGTCTGCCTGCTGGAATTTGTTGACCGACGCGCGCTGGAGCGGGAATTTGACGATCTGCAGTCGCGGCTCAATGCCCGTATCATCGCCGGGGAAAATGATCATACGCGGCAGGCGGAAAAAGAGATCGGGGAATACTTTGCTGGAAAAAGGCAGCAGTTCACCCTTGCACTGCAGACGCCGGGCAGCGCGTTTCAGCAAAAAGTCTGGCAGCAGCTTGGGACCGTGCCTTATGGCGAAACGTCCCACTATCAGGCGCTGGCGATAAAAATGGAGAATCCAGATGCCGTGCGTGCGGTGGCCGGAGCCAACGGCGCGAACCGGGTTGCCATCGTCATTCCGTGCCACAGAATCATCGGTAAAAACGGGACTATGACGGGATACGGTGGCGGCATTGCACGAAAAAAATGGCTGCTTGAGCACGAGAAAAAGTTTGCGTAACGCGGGCCATAAAACGCTCAGAACAAAATTCTCTGCACAAAATTTGTCTCCTTTCTGTGATGCGGGTAGACTTCTCGGCCTTGCATAAATACGGAGACTTTCTCATGAGCGAAACGGCCACCTGGCAGCCGAGCGCATCCATCCCCAATTTGTTAAAACGCGCCGCCATTATGGCGGAGATTCGGCGCTTCTTCGCCGACCGAGGCGTTCTGGAGGTGGAAACACCCTGCATGAGCCAGGCGACGGTAACCGATATTCATCTGGTGCCGTTTGAAACCCGTTTCGTCGGCCCAGGTCACTCTCAGGGCATGAATTTGTACCTGATGACCAGCCCGGAATACCACATGAAACGCCTGCTGGCGGCGGGCTGTGGCCCGGTGTTCCAGCTGTGTCGCAGTTTCCGTAATGAAGAGATGGGGCGCCACCACAACCCGGAATTCACCATGCTGGAGTGGTATCGCCCGCATTACGACATGTACCGCCTGATGAATGAGGTGGACGATCTCCTGCAGCAGGTGCTGGAATGCGGCGCCGCAGAAAGTTTGTCTTACCAGCAGGCCTTCCAGCGCCATCTGGATATCGACCCACTGTCTGCAGACAAAGCGCAGCTGCGTGAAGCGGCGGCGAAGCTCGATCTGAGCAACATCGCCGACAAAGAAGAAGACCGGGACACGCTGTTGCAGCTGTTGTTTGCGATGGGCGTCGAGCCACAGATTGGTAAAGACAAGCCAACCTTCGTGTATCACTTCCCGGCAAGCCAGGCCTCTCTGGCGCAGATCAGCACCGAAGATCACCGCGTGGCGGAGCGCTTTGAGGTTTACTTCAAAGGTATCGAGCTGGCGAATGGCTTCCATGAGCTGACCGATGCCCGCGAACAGCAGCAGCGTTTCGAGCAGGATAACCGCAAACGCGCGGCGCTTGGCCTGCCGCAGCAGCCGGTGGACATGAACCTGCTGGCGGCGCTGGAAGCGGGCATGCCGGACAGCTCCGGCGTAGCGCTGGGCGTTGACCGCCTGATTATGCTGGCGCTGGGGGCGGAAAGCCTTGCCGAGGTCTTAGCCTTTACGGTGGACCGCGCTTAACGCCCGAAGAAAACTGGCCCCTCTGCGGGGCCATTTTTTTTATCTGCTGGCGAACGGTTAGCGGCTCGCTTTAGCCATCAGTTGGTGGAACAAGTTTAAAACGGTCTCGTTGCCTATCGGCAGCATGTTGTCGCCTACATACCATTCCGTTTTACACCAGCCCGGTACTTCGGCCTCTTCCAGCGCATTGAACAGCCAGTATCCCTCCTGCCTGGCTATTTCATCCCTGGCGCTGAGTAATGTTTCTTTATCCGCATCGAAATAAACATGCAGCATGTTGACCTGAGGTCTGCGGGGCAGGATACGAATGCCCGGCACGGCCTCCAGGCTGGCGGCGAGACTGAGGGTGCGCTGATAGCAGCTCTCAAGGATGGCCAGCCGTTTTTCTAAGCGCATTGCCGTGGAAACCACCGCGGGACTTTGCGTCACCACGTTACCGCCTAATCGTCTGAGCCAGACGCGAGCCTGGCGGATAAAGTCTTCATCGCCAGCGAGTAACGAACCTGAAATACCCCCGAGGCCCTTGTAGACGGAAACATAGACTGAAGAAAAACCCTCAGCAATTTCAGCCCAGGTGCGCTGGTAATACGCCCGGCTCTCCCAGAGGCGAGCCCCGTCCATATGCAGCGGCGTGCCAGCTTCTGCGGCTGCGGCTTTCAGGGCTTCCAGCTCGCCCCACTCCGGGAGTTGTCCGCCAATCTCACGCGCGGGAAGTTCAACCACAAGGCAGCTTAAAGGCTCCGCTATGGCGGTAAAATCACTGGCAAGGATAGGCCGTAGTTTATGGCCTACGACGACGCCATGCATCTTCACCAGGGCCTGAAAAGTTTGCTGTTCATGAATCAGCAGGTGCGATGTCGCGTGCGCGCCAAAGCGAGGCAGGCGGTTACGTTCGCTCCAGATAATGACCGCTATCAGCTGCGCCATCACTCCGGTAGGAATAAATATTGCCGCTGGTTTACCCAGTAGCTGAGCGATTTTGGTCTCAAAACCCGCGATAAAATCCCCCACGCCGTAGCTGTCATGGGCGACTTCATTTTCCCTGGCCCAGTCGGCCATCTCCCGGAATTGCTCCGCAGGTGTCATTTCTTTAAATCCTCTCAGCTCGGTTTTACAGGCAAGCTTAAGAGCGCGTCGTTGGGCATCGATATCTGGCATCAAAGCAGAGAACCTCTATCTGGACGGGTTAAGTCAAAGGGGAACGTAGGGCATTAGCGCAATGTGAATAAGCTACCCGAAATGGCGATCGTAAAGTGTATACATTTGGTAAACTGCGCTCATGCTAACGATAAAACGAATTACCGACCGCAGCTCCCCGTATTTTGAATGCGTGGACGAGCTGTATGAAAGCGCCTTTCCGCGCCATGAGAAACGCCAGCCCGCCGCAAAAATTAGCGCGCTTTCTCACCCGAATTACAGCCTGCAGGCCTGGTTCGACGGCGAGCAGTTTGTCGGCATGATCGGCGCGTGGGATTTTGGCGACTATGCCTATATTGAGCACCTCGCCGTGAACGGCCAGCTGCGTGCGCAGGGCTACGGCAAGCGAATGCTGAGCCAGTTTTTGCGGCTTTACCCGCAAACTATCCTCGAAATCGATCCGCTCACCACTGAGATCGCTCATAAGCGGCTGCGTTTTTACCAAAGCCTCGGCTTCTGCGAAAACGACTATGTGCATCACCATCCTACTTACCATGCGGATATCCCCGATCATCAGCTGATTGTGCTGAGTTATCCGCAGCCCATCGGTGACGCTCAGTATGGCCGCTTTTTTGACGATCTCTGCCACATCGTGATGGAACGCCCGCTTTAATCTAAACGTTTTTAAAGTACCCGGCAGGCAGTCGCCGCCGGGCGCTAATCTATTTTTTACCAGGACTTAATAGATGGATATCACCACGCTGTTTCTTTACGTCATCGCCGTTAGCGCGGTTATGGTGACGCCAGGCCCGTCGATGCTTTTAGCACTCAATAACGGAGCCACCTACGGAATGCGCATTGCGGGCTACGGCTTCCTCGGTGCGGTGCTGGCGGACCTGCTGCTGATTGGCGCGGTGGGCTGCGGCCTGGGCGCGTTGTTGCAGGCTTCTGAACAGCTGTTTGCAGTGGTGAAATGGGGCGGCGCGCTTTACCTGGTCTATCTGGCTTACGTGCTGTGGCGCGCACCTGCTAAGGCGCTAAGCGTGAGCGCTTCGGCGGCAGTGGCCACGGGCAAAACGGCGTTTCTGCGATCGCTGATGGTCGGCTTATCCAACCCCAAAGGGCTGCTGTTCTTCTCGGCATTTTTACCGCAGTTCATCCGCCCGCAGGAGCCGGTGGCGATGCAGTACATGATTCTGGCGCTGGTCAGCGCGATTATTGACTGCATCATGATGACGATTTACGCCTGGGGTGGCCGCCACGCGATGCGTAAATTCTCCGCCAACGTGATGCGCTGGGTGAACCGCAGCTGTGCGGGTATGCTCGCCGTGCTGGCGGTGGGCGTGGCGCTGTATCGACGCAGTAATTTGACCTGAGAAAGGTCAGAGGAAATTGAGCGCTGGCCGGGGAGAAAACAGGCCAGCGCTAACGTCTTAGCTTTCCTGCTCTTCGGCGAGTTCGCGAAGGTAAGAGAAGATCTGACGGTAGGACTTAGGCGGCTTATTGGCCGCTTTTTCTTTTTGCGCGTTACGGATCAACACGCGCAGCTGCTGGCGGTCCGCCTGCGGATAAAGTCTCAGGACTTCGCTCATCGCGTCATCGCCTTCTTCAACCAGGCGGTCGCGCAGGGCTTCCAGCTTGTGGAACAGCGAAACCTGCTGGTTGTGGCGGTTCTTCAGCTTGTCGAGCGCCTGACGGATTGGATCCATGTCGCGGGAACGCATCATCTTGCCGATCAGCTGCACCTGGCGGCGGCGGCCTTCTTTCTTGATGCGCTGCGCCAGCTCAATGGCGGCACGTAAATCATCGTCGAGCGGGATTTTTTCCAGGGCATTTTTGCCCAGTTCCATCAGCTCAACGCCCAGGCGTTTTAGCTCTTCGGCGTCGCGCTTAATCTCACTTTTACTGACCCAGATAATTTCATCATCTTCGTCTTCATTTTCATCATCGGGCACGTCGTCGAGCCAGTCTTCGGGCTGCTTGGTCATATTAGGCTCCTTAAAAAGTTGACGCGGATATTACCAGCAATGGGCCTGCACTGCGAAATTGTTCTGATCCTGTTAGACTTGAACGACTCACCTTACATTATGGCAGTAGCGATGAAAGTAAACACGCAAGTAGCACAACAACGTCAGGTTCTGGAGCAGGCGGTTTCACAGGCGCTGGAGCTGGCAAAGGGCAAGTCAGACGGCGCGGAAGTGGCGGTCAGTAAAACCACGGGTATCAGCGTCAGCACCCGCTACGGTGAGGTGGAGAACGTCGAATTCAACAGCGATGGTGCGTTGGGCATCACCGTTTATCACCAAAACCGCAAAGGCAGCGCTTCGTCCACGGATCTGAGCCCGGACGCCATTGCCCGTACCGTACAGGCCGCGCTGGACATCGCTCGCTATACCTCGCCGGACCCTTATGCTGGCGTGGCGGATAAAGAATTGCTGGCCTTTGATGCCCCCGATCTGGATCTCTTCCACCCAACGGAAATTGACCCGGAGCGCGCCATTGAGCTTGCCGCGCGAGCGGAAAACGCGTCCCTGAACGTGGACAAACGCATTACCAATACCGAAGGCGGCAGCTTTAACAGCCATTACGGCATCAAAGTTTTCGGCAACAGCCACGGTATGCTGCAGAGCTACTGCTCCACCCGCCATTCTCTTTCGAGCTGCGTCATTGCCGAAGAAAACGGTGATATGGAGCGGGATTACGCATACACCATCGGTCGCGCGATGGAAGACCTGAAATCACCTGAATGGGTCGGGGCCGACTGCGCGCGCCGCACGCTGTCTCGCCTGTCTCCGCGTAAACTGTCCACCATGAAAGCCCCGGTGATTTTCGCTAATGAAGTGGCGACCGGGCTGTTTGGTCACCTGGTCGGCGCGATTGCGGGCGGTGCGGTGTACCGCAAATCAACTTTCCTGCTGGATTCCCTCGGCAAGCAAATTCTGCCGGACTGGCTGACCATTGAAGAGCATCCGCACCTGCTGAAAGGCCTGGCTTCCACGCCGTTTGACAGCGAAGGCGTGCGTACCGAACGCCGCGATATCATCAAGGACGGTGTGCTGCAGCAGTGGCTGCTGACCAACTATTCCGCACGTAAGCTGGGGCTGAAAAGCACCGGCCACGCGGGCGGGATCCACAACTGGCGCATTGCTGGCCGGGGCCTGGGCTTTGAGGAAATGCTGAAACAGATGGGCACCGGGCTGGTGGTGACCGAGCTGATGGGGCAGGGCGTGAGCGGCATTACCGGCGACTATTCTCGCGGTGCGGCGGGCTTCTGGGTTGAAAATGGCGAGATCCAATATCCGGTGAGCGAAATCACCATCGCCGGCAACCTGAAAGACATGTGGCGCGAGATAGTTACTATTGGCAACGATATAGAAACACGTAGCAACATTCAGTGTGGTTCAGTCTTACTTCCGGAGATGAAGATAGCCGGTCAGTAAAGCAATGTGGCGCGTCCTGCCGCGCCCGTTTCTCATATAAAAAAGATAAGGTGAGTAAATGCGTAAGCAACTGATTGCAATGTTAGCCGTATCATCCGTGTTACTGTCCGGCGCTGCGTTTGCCAAAGATGTCGGTGACGACATGGACATTATCGCGAAAAACTACAAGACCGTGCTGAGCACCAAAGATGCCGCCGAGCTGAAAACCTCACTGGGCAACATGCGTGAAGCGGCTCTGGATGCGCAGAAAGGCACCCCGCCTAAGCTGGAAAATGAGGCTGCCGACAGCGCCAACATGAAAGAGTACCGCCACGGGTTTGATATTCTCGTGGGCCAGATTGACGGTGCGCTGAAGCTGGCCAACGAAGGCAAAGTGACAGAAGCTCAGGCTGCTGCCGTAGACTTCAAAACCACTCGCGATACCTACCACAAGAAGTTTCGCTAAGATTTAACAACGGGCGGGATATTCCCGCCCGCTTTCTTTACCGCAGTGCTCCCACCGCCTGCTCCAGCGCAGCAATATCGTTATTGCTCAACAGGGGCCGAATAGCCTGAAAGTGCTCGTCGCTTAGCTGGTAAATGTGCAGCTTCAGCAGCCGCTCAATCACCTCGGGTTCGAAACGCAGGGCGATTGGTTTGGCCGGGTTACCGCCGACGACGCTGTAAGGCGCGACGTCTTTCGTCACCACGCTGCCAGCGGCAATAATTGCGCCTTCACCGATGGTTACGCCGGGCATGATGATTGCCCTCATGCCTATCCAGCATCCGTCTCCGAGCGTCGTGTCGCCTTTGGCGCGGTAGGCGTCTTTGATGGTTTCGATAAAGGGGTAAAGAGAGAACCAATTGCCTCGGTGCGTGTGGTTGCCGCCCATCAGGATCACCGCCTCGGCGGCGATACAGACGTAATCCCCTATCCACAGCTGGTCAAGCTCGCCAATGGGTTCCCACTCCCGGCTCACCGCGTCACCCTGCAGGTAGCGCACCACGCTTCGCTCAAAACCGCTATCCCAGCAGTCGCTGTAATAGCTGTGCTGGCCTTTGATATGAATATTGGGGTTGGTCACCGTTTCGTGCAGGTACTCGACCTGAGACCAGTGTTTTTCAGTCGTTGACATGTTTTTTCTCACAACAATAGAGTACCCACGGAACAAGGTTCCGTTTCAAATTGCAGACGGGAATGTGTGAGCGCGCTAAGCGATGCGCGGCTGTTTTAGCAGAGGATTGTTGAGTATGGCGACGAGCAGCATGACGTTTAAACCTGCATTTGAGACTCGACAACCTTAACATCGGGGGCAGCGGAGTACACCTTTTTCCTCCTTCATCCGCGTAGCGCACCCTGGCCATCTTCGCCTTCTACTCCGATCACAAAACGATAAACCCATTATTACTCTAAGGCTAATGATTAACGCCTGAGCTTAATTGATAGCCAACCCCGCGTGGCGCACACTTTTAACCAGACTAAAGCCAATCAAAATGATGCGCTGAATCAGGAGGTTAATAATGAGTGCTAGCCAAACGCCTGCCCGCGTCTGGAACACGCGTCGCACCGAGAAGCAACGACGTATGGCGTCCAGTAACGTACAGGGCAAGGTGATCCCGACCGGGGACCTCGTCGAAGTGATGGAAAAGCTGATTGCACCGGGCGACCGGGTAGTGCTGGAAGGAAATAACCAAAAACAGGCTGATTTTCTCTCCCGCATGCTGGCAGAAGTCAGCCCGCAAAAAGTACACGATCTGCATATGATCATGCCGAGCGTCGGCCGGAGTGAACACCTTGATATTTTTGAAAAAGGTATCGCCCGCAAGCTTGACTTCTCTTTCTCCGGCACCCAAAGCCTGCGCATTTCTCAACTGCTTGAAGACGGGCTGTTAGAAATTGGCTCGATTCACACCTACATCGAGCTTTATGCGCGCTTGTACGTCGATCTTGCGCCTAACGTCGCGCTCATCGCCGGTTATAAAGCCGACCGCAAAGGAAACCTGTACACCGGGCCGAGCACTGAAGATACGCCTGCATTGGTTGAAGCTGCCGCCTTCCATGACGGGATTGTTATCGCCCAGGTTAATGAACTGGTGGACGATGACTGCGATTTGCCGCGCGTGGACATTCCCGGATCCTGGATTGACTACGTGGTGGTTGCCGACAAACCCTTCTTTATCGAACCGCTGTTTACCCGTGACCCGCGCCTGATCAAGCAGGAACACATCCTGATGGCGATGATGGCCATCAAAGGCATTTACGCCGAACACCAGGTTCAGTCGCTGAACCATGGGATCGGCTTTAACACCGCCGCCATTGAGCTGCTGCTGCCGACTTACGGCGAACAGCTCGGTCTGAAAGGTAAAATCTGCAAACACTGGACCCTGAACCCGCACCCGACGCTGATCCCGGCGATTGAAAGCGGCTGGGTCGAGAGCGTGCACTGCTTCGGCGGCGAGCTGGGCATGGAAGAGTACATTCGCGCCCGCCCGGATATCTTCTTTACCGGTGCCGACGGCTCTATGCGCTCCAACCGAGCGATGTGCCAACTGGCCGGGCAATACGCTGTGGATATGTTTATTGGTTCCACCCTGCAGGTTGATGGCCTGGCTAACTCTTCAACCGTGACGCGTGGCCGCTTATCGGGCTTCGGCGGCGCGCCAAATATGGGGCACGATCCGCACGGTCGTCGCCACGCCACGCCGGCTTGGCTGAATATGATCACCGAGCCCGATCCGATGCAGCGCGGTAAAAAGCTGGTGGTGCAGATGGTCGAAACCTTCCAGGCGGGCGTGAAGCCCACCTTTGTGGAAACCCTGGATGCCGTAGAGGTGGCCAAAACCTCCGGGATGCCGCTGGCCCCGGTAATGATTTACGGCGACGACGTCACCCACGTGCTCACCGAGGAAGGCATTGCGTATCTCTACCGTGCGGAGAGTCTGGAAGAACGCCGTGCGATGGTAGCGGCGGTCGCCGGCATCACCGACATCGGCCTGGGCGTGGACGCTAAACGTGTCGCCGCACTTCGCCAGAGCGGCAAAGTGGCTTACCCGGAAGATATGGGGATCCGCCGCAGCGAGGCGACCCGTTCTCTCCTGGCGGCAAGCAGCGTGGCCGATCTCGTCGAATGGTCCGGCGGTCTTTACAACCCGCCAGCGAAATTCCGGAGCTGGTAATGAAATTACATCCACAGAAAGGCGTCGAGGCCGAAGCGGGCTGGCTGGCAAGGGCTGCGACCCAAAGCCTGATCGAAGAAGCCCGCCTGAGCCCGAAACCCGGTCTGGTGGACAGCCGGGGGAATGGCGCCCATCACGACCTCAGCCTGGCGCTGATGGAGCGATCGGCCCTCAGCCTGACCCCGACATTTCATGCTCTGGCATTACAAAGCTGGGAACGTCCGGCAGACATCGCGCTGCGCCAGCTGATAGGGCGTCTGGGTCGCGAAGGTGAGCAACAGATGATGGCGGCGACCGGGGGAGTGAATACCCACCGGGGAGCCATCTGGGCGCTCGGCCTGCTGATTTCCGCCGCCGCTATGCACGGTATGAATGGCAGCAGCGTGGAGATCGCCGCTACGGCAGCGCGACTTGCCGCACTTCCTGATGAAGCCGCGCCAAAAAGCTTCAGCAAAGGGTTAAGAGCCACAAGACGCTATCGCGTGCCGGGTGCACGAGAAGAGGCCCAGCAGGGTTTCCCTCACGTGATGCGCCTTGCGCTGCCCCAGCTTCGCCGTAGCCGCCAGTCCGGGGCAACGGAAGGCGAGGCCAGGATTGACGCTTTGATGGCGATTATGACTTCACTTTCAGATACCTGTGTACTTTCTCGTGCCGGTTTACCTGGCCTGGAAACAATGCAGAACGGTGCCCGCAGCGTACTGATGAACGGGGGGATTTCGCGCAAAGAAGGCCGTGATGCACTGGATTTGCTCGACCGCAATATGCTGGCGCTGAATGCCTCTCCGGGCGGCGCGGCTGATTTGCTCGCCGCCACGCTCCTGCTGGACCGCATCGATAACGATGCCACTCCGCTTCACTCACTTAATTAACGAGGGCGTTATGGAACACATTACGTTGTCATTTCCGGCAACCCGCACGGCCACAGGCAAAGCTCTGGCTGGCGTGGTGGGCTCCGGCGATATGGAAGTCCTGTTTACTGCCGCACAGGGGCAGATTCTGACCATCGACATTACCACCTCCGTCGATAACAGTGAAAAACGCTGGAAAGCGCTTTTCGAGCGCCTGGCCGCGCTGAGTCAACTGCCTGCCGGGCAAATGCACATTCATGATTTTGGCGCGACGCCGGGCGTGGCGCGTATCCGCATTGAACAGGTTTTTGAGGAGGTGGCTCATGCGTGACGACAGCAGTTTTATTGAATTAAAAGCACGCGAGCGTGCCCGTCTGCTGCTTGATGAAGGCAGCTACCGCGAACTGCTCGATCCTTTTGAGGGCATTATTTCGCCATGGCTGGGGCCTCAGGGCATTGTGCCTCAGTCCGACGACGGTATGGTCGTGGCCAAAGGTACGATCAACGGTGGTCCGGCGGTAGTGATTGCCATCGAAGGCGCATTCCAGGGCGGCAGTATGGGTGAAGTCTCCGGGGCGAAAATGGCTGCCGCGCTTGAGCTGGCGGCGGAAGACAACCGCAACGGTATTCCGACGCAGGCGGTGCTTTGCCTGGAAACCGGCGGCGTGCGCCTGCAGGAGGCTAACCTCGGCCTGGCGGCGATTGCCGATATTCACGCGGCGATTGTCGATCTGCGTCGCTATACCCCGGTGATTGGCGTTGTCGCTGGAACCGTGGGTTGCTTTGGGGGGATGTCGATTGCCGCTGCACTTTGCAGCTATCTGATTGTAACTCGCGAAGCGCGCCTGGGCCTCAATGGTCCTCAGGTTATTGAGCAAGAAGCGGGCATTGAGGAATACGATTCCCGGGATCGGCCGTTTATCTGGAGCATGACCGGTGGCGAAGTTCGCTACCAGAGCGGGCTGGTGGACGCGCTGGTTGGGGACGGCGTTCACGCAGTCAAGCAGGCGGTCAACAAAGCCATCGCCAAAGGCGTTCCGGCACTGCATCGCACCGATAACTACGCGTGGTATCTGGATCGCCTGACCCATTTCGACACCAGTCAACAGGCTGATGCCGAACAAATCAAACAGCTTTTTGGGGAGAAACGCTAATGAGCCAGAAACTGAATCGTGCCGCTGTTTGGCTGGGCACTCTGGTCCCGGATGCACCACGTATGGCGGGACTGTGCGCCTCCGTACAGGTCGCCGACGGTAACGTTGACGGAAAACCTGCACGCTTTATCGCTGTGGTGCCCGATGCCAATAACCATTACCCCCGGGCTGCTGGCGGCGAAGTCGGGCTGTTAGAAGGCTGGACGCTGGCAAAAGTGGTCAGCGAAACCATCGCTGAAGATGCCGACAAAGCTGAAAAGCGAGCCATCATCGCCGTTATTGATGTCCCTAGTCAGGCCTATGGTCGCCGCGAAGAGGCATTCGGTATTCACCAGGCGCTGGCAGGTGCCGCAGGCGCTTACGCCAACGCTCGTCTGGCCGGGCACCCTGTTGTGGGCCTGATTGTCGGCAAGGCGATGTCCGGGGCATTTCTCGCTCACGGCTACCAGGCTAACCGACTGATCGCTTTTAACGACCAGGGCGTAATGATTCACGCGATGGGGAAAGAGTCCGCCGCGCGGATCACCTTACGCACCGTCGAGGCGCTGGAAAAACTGGCCGCGACCATTCCTCCAATGGCCTATGACATCAGCAATTACGAAACCCTGGGTCTGCTCTCGATGCTGCTGGATATCCATAATCCGGATGAGCCGAAGAGTGACGATGTGACAAAAGTACAGGCTGCCCTGAGTACGGCAGTGAAAGAGGCTCGGAGCGATACTTCGCTGAAATGTCGTCTGTTGGCGAAAAATCGCCACAGTTCGGCGCTGGTTCGTGAACGCATGCGCGCCAGCTGGTAAGAAAAAAGACAGACCTGCCGGATGCTATAACCAGACACGGCGCGCCGTGTCTGAATAAAAAGACGTCCGAAAAAATAATAAATATCGCGACCGTGCTAACTCTCTTTATTGACTCAAGGTGAAGTTATGACTTACGTGATCGTTCATGCTCTGGCCCCTATTTTTGTCATCATGCTGCTGGGATTTTTCGCCGGCAAAGCGAAAATGGTCGATAACAAAAATGTCTCGCTGCTTAATATTTTTGTCATGGACTTTGCTCTACCCGCCGCGCTGTTTAGCGCGACAGTACAAACGCCGTGGCTTGGCATTGTTCAGCAGTCACCGCTAATCGTGGTACTGGTGCTTTCGATGTGGATTACCTATGCGGCGATTTACTTCCTGGCGACCAGCGTATTTAAAAAGTCGCCGCAGGATGCCGCCGTGTTGACGCTTACCGTGGCGCTGCCTAACTATGCCGCGCTTGGCCTGCCGATTTTAGGCAGCGTGCTCGGGGAAGGCTCCTCGACTTCGCTTTCCGTCGCGGTGTCGATTGCCTGCGGCTCCGTCCTGATGACGCCGTTCTGCCTGCTGATCCTTGAACGTGAAAAAGCACGTGCGGCAGGGGAAAACACTGGCTCAACGCTGACAATGTTGCCTGTACTGATGTGGCGTTCGGTGAAAAAACCTATCGTGTGGGGACCGTTGCTGGGGGTTGTACTGTCGGCTGTCGGTGTCCGGATGCCTGACTTGCTGCTGGCTTCTATTAAACCGCTGGGCCTGGCCGCTACCGCAGCCGCATTGTTCCTGACCGGCGTGATCCTGTCTGCGCGTAAGCTGCAGATCAACACTATGGTTATCACCGCGACCGTTACCAAACTGCTTATCCAGCCGTTTATCGCCTGGGGCATCGTGCTGGCGCTCGGCCTGACTGGCCCGGTGGCCATTACCTCCATTCTGATGATTGCCCTGGCCGCCGGCTTCTTTGGCGTAGTTTTTGGCAACCGGTTTGGTGTGCAATCGCCGGATGCGGAAGCCGTGTTGTTGCTGAGCTCGGTACTCTCTATCCTGTCGCTACCGCTGTTTATTACGCTGACTTCAGGAATTTAACCTATGCCGACATTGCGCCCCCACGATCTCCTTTGGCTCACCGACCGCGAAGCACTGGAGGGGGTTCGCGAGGAGTGGATAGCCAGCCAGTGGCGTCCTGCGCTGCCGGTAGTGGTACGGCGTGATGTCGAACGTGACGGACGTGTGCCGGTAGGCGTGCGGGGGATGCGACGCGATCAGCGAGCAGCGGGCTGGGTAAGTACGGCGAGCGTTAAACGCGTTGTTAGCCCTGAAGCGTTATCCAGCCGTGAGCTGCTGCTCAATTCCCCGTTTGTTTCCATGCCGCCGGTGCAGGGCGCTATTCAGCTGGCGAGCCGCCCGTGGGCATGGTGCTGGGGTATTACCGGGAGCGTAGGTTACGCGCTGGCAACAGAAATGCCGGTGATGCATGCCGCGAGCGATCTGGATGTGCTTATTCGCAGCCCACTGCCGATATCAAAAGAGGCGCTGACAGAGTGGCAGAGCCTGACCGGGCGACTGCTGTGCAGGGTTGATACGCAAATCGAAACGCCTTACGGCGCTTTTGCGCTGGCGGAATGGCTAAGAGAAAAACGCGTGTTGCTGAAAACGAATCAGGGGCCGCTGCTTGTGATCGACCCCTGGTTGCCGGAGAAAAACGGATGAAAATACTTTTTACTTTTCCCGGGCAGGGAACCCAGCGTGTGGGCATGCTACAGGATCTACCCGAGCGCGACGCCATCCTGACGCAGGTCAGGGCAGTCTTAGGGGACGAAGCAGGCCAGTTAGATAGTGCTGCTGCGCTGAGGCATACTCGTGCCGTACAGCTTTGCCTGCTAATCGCAGGTGTCGCCTGGGCGCAGGAGCTTGAGCGTAGCGGCGTAAAACCAGACATGGTCAGCGGACTGTCTATTGGCGCGTTTCCGGCAGCCGTAGTCGCCGGCGTTATTTCCTTTTCAGATGCGCTGCGGCTGGTGGCGCTTCGCGGCGATCTGATGGAGCAGGCTTATCCTGAAGGCTACGGCTTAACGGCTATCGTCGGGCTGCGTCTGGAACAGGTGGAACTCCTGGTGGCGGGCAGCGGCACTTACATCGCGAATATTAATGCTGAACAGCAAATCGTCATCGCCGGTAGCGAGGAGGCTATGGCGAGGGTTGCGGGTAGGGCGCTTGAGCAGGGGGCTCAAAAAGCCCGGCAGCTGGCGGTTAGCGTGCCCTCTCACTGTGCCTTGCTGAATGCGCCTGCGCAGAAGTTAAAACAAGCATTTGCTGATGTGGAGCTAAGTCGTCCCAACTGCGCTTATCTCAGCGGCAGTACGGGCCGGGTACTTTGGCAACCAGAGCTAATTGCGGAAGATCTGGCGCTGAATATGGCCCGCACGGTGCGGTGGCGAGAGGCGATGATTGCCGCCAACGAGCGCGACGTGCGGCTGGCGATTGAAATGCCGCCGGGTAGCGTGCTTTCAGGCCTGACGCGGCAGGCGTTTCGTGAGGGGATCACCGTTTGTCGCGAACAAAACAGCGTGGCGGCCATTGTCCACCTTGTGGAAAAAACTAGGGCGGCGCGTTAGGCGTATCGATGAACGTGCGGGCGTACATTCGCCCCTCGGCGGCCAGCGCCAGTAGGTTCGGGTCATGTTCACGGTTGCGGGCAAAGACGATAGCGATGGTTTGTTTCATCTGATATTGCTCGGCCAGCCTCAGCAGCTGCACTGAATTTTCATACACCTTCTTCATTCTTCCGGGCATCAAGGTTAGCCCTACACCCGCCTGTACCAGGCTGACCATTGAGAAAATGTCGTTTACCCGAGTAACGATTTCCGGCTCGAAACCGGCGACGTTAAAGGCTTCCTGAAATCCCGCATAGGTGGCAAAGCCTTCCGCCAGAGAAACGAATTTCTCCGCGTGGAACTCACGCAGATCTGCCGGGTGTGAGGTGTCCAGCGGGAAGCTGGCCGGTGCTGCCAGGAAAATATCGTCTCTAAACATGGGCAGGACTTCCAGCCTCGAGCGATCCACTTCACCTTCAGAAATGGAAATCAAAATAGCGTCCAGTACGCCGTCTTCCAGCATATTTAGCAGCACCTGGTTTGAGCCCATGGTGAGATCCATTTCCAGCTCCGGCCGCCTGAGCTTCATGCCCATGATAAGTTTCGGAACGGTTTCGAGCGTCAGGGAATAGAGGGTGCCGATACGCAGTCGCCCCTGGCCTACGCCTGCCGTCTGGCGGGTTTCATCGATGCCGCGCGCCATCAGCGCAACCACTTCTTTGCTGTGCTCCAGCAGGGTAAATGCCGATTCGAGCGGTACCAGGTTGCGCCCTTTATGAATAAACAGCGGGCAGCGCACACCTTCCTCCAGGGTATGCAACGCGCGGTGCACGCTAACCCCGCTAATACCCAGCGCTTCGGCGGTGCGCGCAATGTTCCCTTTCTCCATAAACTCCATGAATATCTCAAGCTTGCGGAAAGTGATTTCAGCGTCGATTTTCATTACCCGGCGATAACCCCAGTCGGAAAAATTATGCCATTAAGGTATAGCAAACGAGACCAGACGGCACTGATGAGCCGCAATAAGCAGCAGGATTTACCGTTGCGCCACGAACGTATCCATCATAAGCAACGCCAATGATGGCGCTAAAACGGTCCTTTCATCACACTTTCAAACAAAAAGCGCCGCTGGAAAAACGGCCTTTTATCACCCGGTTATGTGAGCCAATTCACGGTAAGCCAGCGGAAAAGCGCTATTCCGGCTCTTTATGTGGAACAGATCACTATTGCCGCCGCGATTTCCACTTCGAAGTGGAAAACAACTCGCTACAAACCTTTCCCCCCGCCAGGTAGCTTAAAAAACAGATTAGTTAACGAGGTACCCAGGGTGAATAACGGAGCGGTAATGGTTAATGAAGCCGAGGAGTTAACGGCGCGTATTCAGGGTTTTATTGACGCGCTGTTCAAAAGTAAGCACATCACGCCTAACGGGGTACAGGAACAAATGCTGGCCTCTCACGTGAAGGCGATGATTCATCGCTCTCTGACCGGAGAGCCGTTACCAGAAGTGGAAGAGAGCTTGTTCGAGGAGATCTCCGCGGAGTCGATGGAAATGGCGCAGGCGGTGGTCGATCAGTTCGGAAATCTGCCGGTAGAAGAAGCGTGGTTGCTGTCAGTGCATTTCGAAGTGGCGAAAGACAATCTTTGAATAATCAGGAGAAAACAATGGAACAAATTACCGTAGTCATTGGTGACCGTCTGGGCAAAGGCCAGAAAGTTGCAGCAGGGATCGAAAAAGCGGGCGGTCGCGCCGTGGTTATTCCAGGCGTCGCCGCCGACATGAAGCTGGGCGACGTGATGAAAGCGGAGAATGCCACCTTTGGTATCTCCTTCTGCGGCAGCGGCGGCGCAGGTGCTATCACCGCACAAACCAAACACGGCTACAAAGCTAAGTACGGCATGCGCTCCGTTGATGAAGGCGTGACGGCGATTAACGAAGGCAACAACGTGCTTGGCTTTGGCTTTATGGACAAAGAAGAGCTGGGTGAGCGCCTGGTACAGGCGTGGAACAAGAAGTACGGCAGTTAAGTATGAAAGAAAAATTCGCTACCACGGTGCGAGTTAGCGGGCGCGGCGATACCAAAGCCAAAGCCTTTTCCGACGCCCTGAATCACGTTCAGGGCACGGTGCTTAAATCCACCAACCACATTCTTCTGCGCATTGAGCCACAGGACGTGCAGGTTGTTCAGGCGCAGGTCAGGGTGCGCAAAGAAGCTTTTCTGTTCTTCTTCCTGCGCCGGGAAAGGCGGAGCTACAGCGTGGAGCTGGATGTTTCCGTCAACGTGACGGCTCTTAACCTCGATGAGGTGGATTTCGTCGCACAATAAAATAACACTAACAAGGGCAGACTCATGTTCTTAATCATATTATTCAAATCACTCATTATCGGCGGCCTCGTCGGTGTGGGCGTTGGTGCCGGGGCCGCGCGTATGTTCCATGCGCCGACCTCTCAGGGCATGGGCGCATTTCGTACACTCGGCGAGCTGAACTCCTGTGAAGGGGATCCGGCTTCTCACTTCTCCTTTGGGCTTGGCTTCTTCTTTAACGCCTGGGCATCTTCCGTCGCGGCGGGGGCATTCACCCAGGACGTTGACCACCGCATTATCCCTAACTGGGGCGCGGCTGCTCTGATGGTGAAGAACCGTAACGTGGCGGAAACCCTCCACGACCCGAAAAAAATGGCTATCGCCTGCGGCATCATCGGCATGATCGTGGTGGCGTTCCTGAACTCTACGGCCTCTGCGGTGCCGGCGGCACTTCAGGTCACGGCAGTCAAAGTGCTGGTGCCTGCGGCTAACCTGCTGGTGAACACCGTGATGCCGGTTATTTTCTGGCTGGCGGCTATCGACGCGGGCAAAAAATCCGGCTTCTGGGCAACCATTTTCGGCGGCGCAGCGCAGCTGATCATGGGCAACGCCGTGCCGGGCCTGGTGCTCGGTATCCTGATCGGTAAAGGCGTTGAAGAAAGCGGCTGGCACCGTGTCACCAAAGTGATGATGACGGCTATCGTGGCCCTGTTTGTGCTGAGCGCCTTCTTCCGCGGGTTCGACATGAAGATGATTGAGTCTTTCCACATGACCGTGCCGAACTGGCTGGATCTGCTGCATAACTCGCTGAGCGGCAAATAAGGGGATAACGCATGGAACAGAATAAAGGCTTTTGGTACGCGGACTGGTCATTCCCGATCTTTGTCGGCCTGCTCTCCTCCGGCGTGTTTGCCGGGACACACATGTACTACCTGTACGGCATCGGCGCGTTTAACGAAGTCGCCTTCGTGGCGATGCTGAAGTCCGGGATTGATACCGGCGTTTACGGCGCGGTGGCGGCGTTTGGCGCCAGCTTCCTGTTTGCCCGCATCATCGAAGGCTCTCTGGTCGGGATCCTGGATATCGGTGGGGCGATTCAAACCGGCGTAGGCCTCGGCGTTCCGGCGCTGCTGCTGGGCGCGGGCTTTGTCTTCCCGGTGGCAAACTTTGCCGCATCGCTGGTGACTGGCCTGGTGATTGGTCTTGCCATTGGCTACATCATCATCCTGGCACGTAAGTTCACCATCAATCAGAGCGACTCGACCTACGGGGCGGACGTCATGATGGGCGCGGGTAACGCCTCCGGCCGCTTCCTTGGGCCGTTGATTATCCTCAGCGCCATGACGGCTTCGATTCCCATCGGCATCGGCTCGTTGATCGGCTCTCTGCTGTTTTACCTCTGGGGCAAACCGATTACCGGCGGGGCGATCCTGGGCGCAATGATTTTAGGTTCCATTTTCCCGGTAGCGTTGTAAGCAGTATTTCCAGGGCGGACGGGCTGTGGCTCGCCCGCCAGTTAAGGAGAAAGATATGTTTGACCTGATCCTGCGCCAGGCGCGGCTGGTGGACGATACCGTAATCGATATCGCCCTGAAGGACGGCAAAATTGCCGCCTTAGGCAAAATAACCGGCGAGGCAACTGAAGAGCGCCAGCTGAACGGCGAATACTACGTCAGCGCCGGCTGGATTGACTCCCACGTTCACTGTTACCCCAAGTCCCCTATTTACCATGACGAACCTGACAGCGTAGGGATTCATACCGGCGTGACAACCGTCGTTGATGCCGGCAGCACCGGGGCCGATGACGTCGACGATTTCTATCAAATCACCCGCAGCGCAGCGACCGAAGTTTATGCGCTACTGAACATCTCCCGCGTGGGCCTGATTGCCCAAAACGAACTGTCCAATATGGCGAATATTGACGCTGACGCCGTGCGCGGCGCGGTGAAGCGCCACCCGGACTTTATCGTGGGCTTAAAAGCGCGCATGAGCAGCAGCGTGGTAGGTGACAACGGCATTACGCCGCTGGTGCGCGCCAAGGCTATCCAGAAAGAAAACGGTGATTTGCCGCTGATGGTGCATATCGGCAATAACCCGCCGGATCTCGATGAAGTGGCTGAGCTGCTGACCAGCGGCGATATCATCACCCACTGCTACAACGGCAAGCCGAACCGCATTCTCAATCCGGCCGGGCAACTGCGAGCCTCCGTGGCGCAGGCTATCCAACGTGGGGTGCGCCTGGATGTCGGGCACGGCACCGCCAGCTTTAGTTTTGACGTGGCGCGTGTCGCTATCCAGCAGGGCATTCTGCCGCACAGCATCAGCTCGGACATCTACTGCCGCAACCGCATCAGCGGCCCGGTGCATTCACTCGGCGCAGTGATGTCGAAATTCCTCTCCATTGGCCTGTCATTGCCTCAGGTGATCGACTGTGTGACCGCGCACGCTGCGGATGGATTACGTCTGAAAAATAAAGGCCGCCTGGCCGTGGGTCTGGATGGCGATCTGACCGTCTTTGAACTGCGCCGCCAGCCAACGGTATTTACCGACGCAGAGCAGCAAACGCTGACGGGTGACCAGGCGCTGGTGGCGCTGGCCGCAGTGCGCGCCGGGAAATGGTTTACTACCGAACAAAGGAAAGCTGAACATGTCTTCGATCTATGAAAAATACAATTTAAAACAGGTGATTAACGCATCTGGCCGCATGACCGCTCTTGGTGTGTCTACGCCTCGCCCGGAAGTGGTGGATGCGGTCACCACCGGCATGAATCACTACTTCGAAATGAAGGATCTGGTCAACAAGACCGGCGCCTACATTGCCGGACTGCTCGATGTTGAAGCGGCGACCGTGGTGTCCTGCGCTTCTGCCGGTATTGCCCAGTCCGTAGCTGCGGTGCTGGTTAAAGACAATCAATGGCTGATCGAGAACCTACATGCGGCCCCACTGGAGAACAACGAGATCGTGCTGCCGAAGGGCCACAACGTTAACTTCGGCGCGCCGGTCGGCACGATGGTGAACCTGGGCGGCGGCAAAATCGTTGAAGCGGGCTACGCCAACGAATGTTCGGCGGACCAGCTGGCCGCAGCTATTTCTCCGCGCACGGCGGCCATTCTGTACATCAAATCCCACCATTCGGTGCAAAAAAGCATGCTCAGCGTTGAGCAGGCCGTTGTCGTGGCGCGTAAGCACAATCTGCCGCTGATTGTTGACGCTGCGGCGGAAGAAGATTTGCAGTGCTACTACCGCGCCGGGGCAGACCTGGTGATTTACAGCGGGGCTAAAGCTATTGAAGGCCCAACCAGCGGGCTGGTGATCGGCAAAGAGCAGTACGTCGAGTGGGTTAAGCTGCAAACTGGCGGTATCGGACGTGCGATGAAAGTTGGCAAAGAAGGCATTCTCGGTCTGACCTGCGCGATTGAACATTACCTGAGCGCAGCCAAAGAGAGTGGGGCCGAAATGGTCGCCAAAATGACGCCGTTTATCGACAGCCTGAACACGCTGAATGGCGTTACTGCGCGCGTGGTGTGGGACGCCGCTGGCCGCGATATCGCCCGCAGCGAAATCAAGTTCGATGAAGCGACCGTTGGCATCAGCACCGGCGAGCTTGTCGGTAAGCTGAAGCAGGGCGAATACGCCATCTACTTCCGTGGCTACAAGGCCAACGAAGGCATTATTGAAGCGGATGTGCGCAGCGTAAGCGCGGCACAGCTGGAGATTATTTACCGCTGCATCAAAGCGCTGGTAAGCAAGGAGAAATAAGCATGAAACTGACCCCGAATTTTTACCGCGATCGCGTGTGCCTGAACGTCCTGGCTGGCTCCAAAGAAAACGCCAAAGAGATTTACCAGGCGGCGGAAGGCCAAGTGCTGGTTGGCGTGTTATCCAAAAACTACCCGGATGTAGCAAGCGCGGTAGCCGACATGCGTGATTACGCGGCGCTGATCGACAACGCGCTGTCCGTTGGCCTTGGCGCAGGCGATCCCAATCAATCTGCCATGGTGAGCGAAATCTCCGGCCAGATTCAGCCCCAGCACGTCAATCAGGTGTTTACCGGCGTGGGCACCAGCCGCGCGCTGCTGGGCCAGACTGACAGCGTAGTTAACGGCCTGGTTTCGCCGACCGGCACCGTCGGGAGGGTAAAAATCTCCACCGGCCCGTTAAGCTCTGGCGCGCCGGACGGCATCGTACCCGTCGAAACAGCGATTGCGCTGCTGAAGGATATGGGCGGCAGCTCAATCAAATATTTCCCGATGGGCGGGCTGGACTGCCGCGAAGAGTACCAGGCGGTAGCGGAAGCCTGTGCGAAGCATGACTTCTGGCTGGAGCCGACCGGCGGTATCGATCTTGATAACTACGAGGAGATCCTGAAGATTGCGCTGGATGCCGGCGTAAGCAAAGTGATCCCGCATATTTACAGCTCAATTATCGACAAGGCCAGCGGCAATACGCGCCCGGTGGATGTTGCCACTCTGTTGGCGATGACGAAGAAGCTGGTGGGGTAAAGTGCTCGCTGTTTCCCCCTCTCCCCAAAGGGGAGAGGGGGAAAAGAAAGGCCGGTTCTCCTTCGAGGGAGAGAGAAGGACTGATGTGAAAAAGAAAGATCCCCTCTCCCTTTTAGGGAGAGGGTTAGGGTGAGGGTATAATCCTCATCAACCACACTTCGAGGACAAACGCATGTCTGCACGCACTCTGCTTGTTGCTTCATTTGCCTTACTCGCCGCCGGCAACAGCGCGGCGCAAAGCCACTATGCCTGGGTTGGCACCTACAACCCCAACGGCGAAGGGCTTTACCGCTTCCAGGTTGACGCCAAAACCGGCGCGCTTAGCGAGAAAACGCTGGTCAGCTCGCTGCCGAATGTCGCACAGCTCACCGCGTCGCCGGATGGAAAAACGCTATATGTCGCCAGCGAAGCCGAGAAAGGCGTGGTATCGGCATTGCGTGTGGGTGATAACGGAAGTGTGACCGAACTGAATCAGGTCTCTTCCGGGGGCGCAGGACCGGTCTATCTGTCCCTGACGCCGCAGGGTAAGCACCTGCTGGTGGCTAACTATGTGAGCGGTTCAATCGCCGTATTGCCGATTAATGCAGACGGTAGCCTGCAGGAAGCCAGCGACAAGCATCAGGACAGCGGTGAGCCGGGCGCGGCAAAACCAGAAGCTGCGGTAGAAGGTAGCTTTGCCGCCAGCGACCATAACGGCCCGCATGCCCATATGATTGCCGCCGATCCGAGCGGCAAGTTTGTCTTCTCCACCGATCTTGGCCTGGATCGGATCTACCAGTATCGCTTCGATCAAAGCAAAGGCGTGCTGGAGCCAAACGATCCGCCGTTTATCGCCGCCTCTTCAAAAGGCGCGGGGCCACGCCATTTTGTCTTTGCCGCAGACGGCGCGAGCCTGTGGTTGATTAACGAAGAAGCTTCTACGCTTACCCATTACAAGCTCGACCGTGAGAAAGGCACGCTGACCGAAGGAAAGACGATTTCTTCCCTGCCAAAAGGCTATAAGGGCACAAGCTTTGCCGCGGGCCTGGTACTCAGCCACGACGGCAAGCAACTGTATGTGGCCAACCGCCTGCATAACAGCATCGCGCATTTTAGCGTGGGCGCTAACGGCGAACTTACGCATCAGGACGACATCTGGACCAGAGGCGACTATCCACGAGGCCTGACGCTGGATAATACCGGCAAACATCTTTATGCCCTGAACCAGCGCAGCGACAACATTACTCGTTTTAGCGTGGCCCCGGGCAGCGGTAAATTAACTTTTATCGAGGATTATACGGCGGTGGGAAGCCCGTCACAGATGGTCTTCACCCCGTTTAAGTAAAGCAGGACGGGGCGCTTAAACGCCCCGATAACCAAAGGAAGCGGTAGTGAGATTCCCCAATCAACGGCTGGCTCAGCTTTTTGAGATGCTGCAAAACGAAACGCTGCCCCAGGATGAACTGGCGCGGCGTTTGTCCGTTTCTACTCGTACGGTTCGGGCCGATATCACGGCGCTTAATGCGCTGATGTCAGGCTTCGGGGCTCAGTTTACGCTTACCCGCGGTGCGGGATATCAACTGAATATCGAGGATACTGAGCGTTACGGCGAGCTGGTGCAGCATCGTCCGCGTCAGCTTCGTATTCCTCGTACTTCGCCAGAACGCGTGCATTACCTTGTGGTGCGTTTTTTGACGGCGGCGTTTTCACTGAAGCTGGAAGATCTGGCCGAAGAGTGGTTTGTCAGCCGGGCCACGCTGCAAAGCGATATGGCCGAAGTACGGGAGTGGTTTAACCGCTATCATCTGACCATTGAGACACGCCCGCGCCACGGCATGAAGCTGTTCGGCAGCGAAACGGCTATACGCGCCTGCCTGACTGACCTGCTGTGGCAGTTAACCTTAGAGGACAGCGAAAATCCGTTATTGACGGAAGAAGCGCTGAACGCGGGTGTCCCGGAGTTGCTCGCCGGTTCGCTGCACGATTGTTTTACCCGCTGCCACATCCGCCTGACCGATGAAGGCGAGCAGTTTATTCGCCTCTATTGTTCGGTGGCGGTTCGTCGCATCAGCGAAGGCTATCCGCTACCGGAATTTACGGCGGATAGCGTTGATGTCCAGGTGAAAGAGGCAGCCAGACAGATTGCCGCTCTTCTTCAGCAACTGGCGGGGAAGCCGCTTTCCGAAGCTGAAGAGCAGTGGCTGCAGGTGCACATCGCCTCGCGGCAGGTGCAGGAAGTGGCGCCGAGCGCGATCAGCGCCGACGATGATGAGGCGCTGGTTAACTACATTCTGCGCTACATCAATACCCACTATAACTACAATCTTCTCAGCGACGAGCAGCTGCACGCCGACCTGCTGACCCATATCAAGACAATGATCACCCGGGTACGCTACCAGATAAACATCCCGAATCCTCTGCTGGCTAACATCAAACAGCATTACCCGTTGGCTTACGACATGACGCTGGCGGCGGTCTCAAGCTGGGGAAAATATACCCCTTACGCTATCAGTGAAAACGAAATTGGTTTTCTGGTGTTGCACATCGGTGTGGGTCTGGAGCGTCATTACAACATTGGCTACCAGCGCCATCCTCGCGTGCTGCTGGTTTGCGATACAGGGAATTCGACGGTGCGTATGCTGCAGGCCATGCTGCTGCGTAAATATCCGCAGGTGGAAGTGACCAACATTATCTCTCTGCGCGATTATGAGCAGCTTGAAACCGTGGATGAGGACTTTGTAATCAGCACGGCGCGCATAAATGAGAAAGAAAAGCCGGTGGTGGTGATGGCGCCGTTCCCGACGGATTATCAGCTCGAGCAGCTTGGTAAGCTGGTGCTGGTGGACAGAACAAGGCCTTACATGCTGGAGAAATTCTTCGATGCCAGCCATTTCCGCATTATCGATCAACCTATGACTCAGCAGCAGTTGTTCCTGACGCTCTGCGAGCAGCTGGAGCGGGAAGGCGTGGTTGATGCAGACTTTCACCCGTCGGTGGTGGAGCGCGAGGCCATTGTCAGCACCATGCTGGGCGAAGGCATTGCGCTGCCGCACTCGCTGGGCCTGCTGGCGAAAAAAACGGTGGTTTACACCGTGCTGGCGCCGCACGGTATTAGCTGGGGGGATGAGACGGCGTACGTGATCTTCCTGCTGGCGATTAGCAAAAGCGAATACGAAGAGGCGATGGCGATTTACGACCTGTTTGTGACCTTCCTGCGTGAGCGAGCGATGGTTCGGCTGCGCGAGAGTAAGGATTTTGACAGTTTTAAAGCCGTGGCGATGGAGTGCCTGAGTAAGCTGTAATCACAGTTGACCCTCATCCAGGAAGGGAGAGGGAGAATTCTGTGGGCAACCTTTACTTCGCCAGAATGAAAACTGGCGGAAATTCAATCGACTGGCTGGTGTTATCCCCTCTCCCTTGTGGGGAGAGGGTTAGGGTGAGGGGCCGTTATTTCAGGATCGTGAACGCGGTGGTGACGTGCTTCACGCCGCTAACCCGGCTGGCAATATCCGCCGCGGCTTTACCTTCACGTTCGGTTACCAGGCCGAGCAGAAATACCTCGCCATTCTCGGTGGTGACTTTCACGTTAGACGATTTTACCTGGTCGCTGGTGAGCAACTGAGATCGAACTTTTGTGGTGATCCACGTATCGCTCGATGCGACACCCAGGCCGACCGGAGCCATAATTCGAATCTCGTTATAGACTTCGGTTGCGCCGTCTACGCCCAACGCAATTTGCTTCGCACGAGAGGCGAGGTCTGGGTTAGGAGACTGACCAGCCAGCAGCACTTTGCCCTGGTAAGCCGTCACGTTAATACGCGCTTCTTTCTTGATCTGCTCATCCTTGTTGAGCGCGCTGTTCACGCGTAATTCAAGCGTGCCGTCATCAACCTGCGTCCCGACTGTGCGTGGGTCTGTCGCAGTTTTTGTCGCTACGGCGGCGCTTCCCACAACAACGGCACCGACGCAGCCCTGCAGCAACAGCGCGGAAATAAGAACTGCGACTGGCGTAATGGCCTTCATGTTCATTCCTTCTCCTTTCTCAAAATTAGCTATTAGCCATCCTGGTGGGGAAATAGCGTATTGTCGATCAGATCGCATAAACAGTTCACCGTCAGCATATGCATCTCCTGGATGCGGGCGCTGCGATGAGAAGGGATTCGGATTTCAACATCCTGTGGCCCCAACAGTCCTGCCAGTTCGCCGCCGTCATAGCCCGTCAGCGCGACGATGGTCATGTCGCGGGTGACAGCGGCCTCAACCGCTTTGACAATATCACGGCTATTGCCTCGGGTGGAAATCGCCAGCAAAACGTCCCCGGCGTGGCCCAGCGCACGAACCTGTTTGGCATAAACTTCTTCATGCAGACGGTCGTTAGCGATCGCGGTTAAGACCACATTATCTGCATTAAGTGCAATGGCCGGTAAACTAGGGCGCTCTGTTTCAAAACGGTTGATCATGCTGGCAGCAAAATGCTGTGCGTTGGCGGCGGAGGTGCCATTGCCACAACAGAGGATTTTGTTGCCGTTCAGTAAAGACTGAACCAGCGTCATCGCTGCACGGGAGATGGCGTCCGGCAGGGCTTCCGCTGCGGCAATCTGAGTTTGAATACTTTCCGTGAAGCAGACTTTGATTCTTTCGAGCACGTTGATTCTACCTGGAGTTTTTTAGATATCGGCGGCAAACGCGTTGGTCAGCCACGCTATTTCATTGCCGGTGAAAGCTAACACATCGAAACGGCAATCTACAGTATCAAAACTTTGACCTTTGCCGCTAAGCCAAACCTGAGCGGCATGCAGCAGGCGCAGCTGCTTGCTGCGCGTCACGCTGGCGGCGGCTCCGCCGAACTTATCGTTACGCCTAAAACGCACTTCCACAAAAACGATAACCTGCTGCTGTTGCATAATAAGGTCGATTTCGCCGCCGCGAACATGCACGTTCGCGGCCACAAAGCGCATTCCCTCGCGCTCAAGATAGCGACGCGCCTGCTGTTCGTAGCGCGCGCCGCGTTGCTTGCGGTTCAGGATACCGGAACGATCTGGCCCTGACTGAATTGCAGCCAATTTAACTTCCTGTTAATGACGCAGTCCTGGCTGGCGGTCAGCTGCCCGGTGTTGCCGTTTACCTGATAACCCGGCACCTGGCGTATCTGCGAGAAGTGGCTTGCCAGCGTCCAGGCATCAACGCCCATGGCATACAGACGCGCCAGCGAGTAGTCATTATTGACGCTGCTTAACGCCTGCTGCATCAGCTGTGGATTACCGCCGGAAAGCATCGGGATTTCGCTAAACTGCAGGCCTTCCATTTCCAGTCGGTAGTCCGGGCCGTTCACGCCCTGCGAGCTGCGCGAGCTGGCATACAGCTGAGCGCTGCCGCGGCTGCCGGTGCGCATCGCAATCATCGGTTTGATCAGCGCCACTTCTTCGGAGGTCGCAATGATGTAGACCGCGTCTACGTTGCCGCTGCTGCCTGCGGTAATTTGCGCATCCGTAGGTGCTGCCGGAATAGTCAGTCCGCCAATGGTAACGCCTGGCGGCGTATTGGACGGCGTACTTACCGGGGTGCCGGTCAGGGCGATGCCGGAGCCGCTGTTAATCCCGCGTTTCAGGTCGCTCACTGAACCAAATTTCTGCTGCAGAACCAGACCGCCGCCGAGTTTCTGCCATTCGGTGGCAAAGGCTTTCGCCACACGGTCGCCCAGAGCGTTAGAAGGGATCAGCATCAGCGGATTGCGGTGGCTTTGCTGCCAGATGTGATCCGCGGCGTCACGGGCTTCGTCTTCTGGAGAAAGTGCGAAATAGCAGATGTTAGGGCGATTCTGCACGTTTTCAGGCTGGTTAAGCGCCAGAATATTTAACGGGCTGTTGGTGCTGGCCAACTGGTCAACATTGTTTTTTAGCAGCGGACCAACGACAAGCGTGGCGCCGTCCTGCTGCGCCTGAGCCAGAACCTGAGAGAGCGGCTGGCTGCTGGTGTCGTAAATCTTAATGTCTGCCGAAGGGTTCGCGGCAAGAGATGGCGCGGTTTGTGCGTCTGGCTGGGCAGACGGCGTTGCTGGGGCTGCGGTTTGCGGCGTTGCGGCCTGTGCCTTCTGGTCTGTTAAATCGCTGACGGACGCACTTGCCGGGCTCACTGCAGCATTAGGATCTGCGGGGGCCTGGGACGCTTGCGGTTGAGGCACTTCTTGAGGCGGCGCAGCCTGTGGTTGCGCATTAGGATCTCCGGGCTGGGCGGCAGGCTGAACGGCTGCAACCGGCGCGACGCCGTTGTTTTTCGCCGCTTCAAACCCTTGCTCAATCGCGCGGCCAAACACCGCAGCCTGGCCGTTGAGCGGCAGCAGGAGAGCGATTTTACCGGTTGAGGCCGGTTTGAAGTTTTGAACATTCGCCAACTGAGTCGGCAGCGTTTTTGAACCCGGATTATTCGGGTAGCGCGTTTGCCAGTCCTGAATCCCGGCTTTCAGCATGTTAGGATCGTTACGGTTATCGCTCCAGACGTGCTGCAGGTCCAGCCAACCCTGCAGGGTATTTTCGTCGGCGTTAATCACCAGGCTGTTCATTTGCTCTGGGGAGAACTGCGACAGAACCTGCCAGGTGCCATCAATGTTCTTTTGATGTGCATCGCCTTTCAGCAGCGGTTCCTGAGCAATGTACGCGCGCAGCAGCGCTAAAGACGGGCGTCCCTGAGAAGCGTCAATCACAGCCTGGTAATAACGGCTCTGTTGGCCCTTGTCGAGTGCGCTCGGGTCAATCTTTTCCAGCAGGGCAGAGGCGGCGCTGAAATCTTTCTGCGCAATCTTCACTTCCGGCACCAGCAGCTGTTGTTCACGCACTTGAGCATCGTTGAGCTGCTGCGGCAGTTGGTTATACAACGCCACAGCCTGCTGAGGTTTGCCTTCCTTTAGCAGGGAACGAATGGCGAGTAATTGCCAGTTGGTCTTGCTATCATCTGCACTTTGCTGCATTTGCTGCAGATAATAAGCGGACCCGGCGGTGGTGTCGCCCTGCAGCAGCGTGGCGGACTGATCTGGCGCCTGGGTTGAACAGCCGGCAAAAATCAGCGCCGCGAGCAACACAGGCAGGCAGCGCCCGGCTTTTGAACGATTCAAGGTTGAGGGTAGCATTCTGTATCCAGTGGTTTTATTTCCCAATGTACAATATTAAATCGGCAATACGGATGAAACAATGAAACAACACGAAACGGCGGCGATTTCAGCCAGTACGCTTTACATCGTCCCGACGCCTATCGGCAACCTCGGGGATATCACCCAGCGGGCCCTCTCAGTGTTGCAAAGCGTTGATCTGATTGCCGCAGAAGATACCCGTCATACCGGACTTTTGCTGCAGCATTTTGCGATTAATGCGCGACTCTTCGCACTTCACGATCACAATGAGCAACAAAAATCTGAAACGCTACTGGCGAAGCTGCAGGAAGGCCAAAGCATTGCGCTGGTGTCCGATGCCGGTACGCCGCTGATTAACGACCCTGGCTACCACCTCGTGCGTACCTGCCGCGAAGCGGGGATTCGCGTCGTGCCGTTGCCTGGCCCTTGCGCCGCTATTGCTGCACTCAGCGCAGCTGGCTTGCCGTCTGACCGCTTTTGCTATGAAGGTTTTCTGCCTGCAAAATCCAAAGGCCGTCGCGACGCGCTGAAGGCGATTGAACAGGAACCGAGAACGCTGATTTTCTATGAATCCACCCACCGCCTGCTCGACAGTCTCGATGATATCTGCACGGTGCTGGGCGAATCCCGCTACGTAGTGCTGGCGCGCGAGTTGACCAAAACCTGGGAGTCGATTCACGGCGCGCCCGTAGGCGAGCTGCTGGCATGGGTGAAGGAAGATGAAAACCGCCGCAAAGGCGAAATGGTGCTGATTGTTGAGGGCTTTAAAGTCCAAAGCGATGATGAACTCCCCGCCGAAGCGCTGCGTACGCTGGCGTTGCTGCAGACGGAGTTACCGCTGAAAAAGGCTGCAGCGCTTGCCGCTGAAATTCACGGGGTGAAAAAGAATGCCTTGTACAAATATGCGTTAGAAAACAGCGAGAAATAGTTTTCTCGAGCCGGCTCCTGGTTTTCATATCGCAACGCGGTTAGCGTTTAAAAAACGAACTCCCTGGTGTTAATTTATGCATGACTGAATGACTTTAAGGGAGTTAAAGTTTATGCCGGTATTGATACCAGGAGATTCGAATATGGTTGTGATGCCTTTTTCCTATAGCACGGCGTCGATAAAACGCTCGTTCGAGGTGATTGAAGAACTGACGTTTGCAGGTCAGCATTTCCTTATCATTTTTGACAGGTCGACCCCGAGGGCTGCAATCATTAAGGCCGAGCCTGAAGGAAATGAAAAAGATCGCCGGCACGCTGTCGTCGCCATGCTTGAGCTCAAAAATCAAAAAACGATTGGTGACAACGTTATTTCAGTAGATCGTTTTTGGGAGGATCAAAGCGTTCTGCAGGTTGAAGGCGTTTGCGTCGAGAAGCCGCTCCAGGAAGCTGGCTTAGCCACACAGCTATATGAGGCGCTGGTGCTCAAGTGTGGCGTGATTTTAATGAGCGATAATATTCACTATGCCGGGGGCAAGGCGCTTTGGCAGAAAATAGCCAGAAACTCCACTCAACTTGCGGTTTTTATTCTGGATTCAGATGATGGACGATTCTATCCCTTTGACGGTACGAAGGCCGCATACGATGGTGTCAGCATTCCGGAAGAAAAAATCTGGAGCACGCACCCTGATAAAGAGCATTTTGGCATTATCCTGATTGCCGAAGATAAAAGGCGGGTTGCTGCGCTAACATCAGGTAGGTGAAACGCTGTTAAGAAGCGTAGAAAGAACGAGCCTTCTACGCTCCATCCTCGTTTAGCTGACCGGCGTGGCCTCAATCACCAGCGTTTCCAGCGGTTTCAGCGTCACAACCAGCGGCTTACTGTAGTCGTTGGTTACGGTCTCGTTCTTGCCGTAAATTTGCTTCAGCGTAAAGCGCGTGGCCTCGCCGTTCGGCACTTCAAAGCTTTTGCTCAGGTCGAGATAGTAGCTTTGTGATTTATCCGACGGGTTACGCAGGCCCAATATTGCTTTCTCTTTACTCCACGATGCCCAGCCGTAAACCTCAAGCAGCGTCGGGTCGCCGCCAACCCAGTGGCTATCGACCAGCACGTTGCTGTTCGCCCGTGACCATTTCGCCGCGTCGGCAAGCGTGTCCCATTTGGCGTTGTTCAGCATTGACGGCGTGATGTACAGCTCCTGCAATTGCGTGCCGGTGGCGAAGTAGCTCCAGGCCTGATCGGCAAAATCCTGGTCCGTTTGGACTTTCTCCAGCCCAAAGTAGGCATGTTCCGCGCTGACAATGCCGTGGTACATCAGTGAGTTAATCGGGAAAAGTGGGCCTTTACGCACGATGGAGCGATAGGTTTCCGCGTCGCGATAGGTTATCCACTGTTGCACCGGCGAACCTTTGCCATAAACGTTGATGTCATCGCCCTGGCGCCAGATGGAGTCGGCATAGAACAGCCAGGACGGGCTGGCGTTGGTACCGGTCGTCAGGTTGATAAACAGATCTTTGTTGGCGGCCCGCATGTTTTTGATTAACTCAATGGAGGCATCAAAGTCAGAGGCGTAGGGGCTGCCTTTGATGTACGAGTTGGCGTTGCCCATACCGTCGAGCTTAAACGAGGTGATATGTTCGTTTTTGATAAGCCCGATAATTTGCTGATTAAAATTGTGGAAGTAGTTGGGGCCTGAGAGGGCAAATTTGCCATCCACGGTTTCAAAGCCGTTCTCTTTGGCGTGTGAAACGCGCACGTCGCGTGGTTTGTTGTAGCCACCCCACGGTGAGAGCCACAGCCCCACGGAAGTATGCAAACTGTCCGCTTTTTCTTTGATAACACCAAAGCCATGCTTAAACGCCGGGCTAAACAGCCATTTCCCGGTCAAATCGTCCCAGCCGTCATCCAGCAGGAAGCCGTCGAGCTTCACGCCCCGCTTGCTTATCAGTTCGCTGGCGTATTCATCCATGCGGATCAGCACGTCCTTCTCGGTGTAGGGCGTAAAGAAACCGATGTCCATCCAGCTGTTGTAGTGCAGGTAAGGCTGGTAAGGGCGCGGGCGCATGGCGTTGATAAATTCATTAAAGCTACGGCGAAGCTGGTCTGTTGCTTCAAACGTGCCGAAGTAGACCGTATAGGTCACCGGGGCGTCGGTTTTAATCGGTGTTTTGAGCTCAACGTTCAGGTTGGTGGTGGTTTCGTAGGCGTAGGTATTCACGATCGGTTTTTGCGGCAGCATATAGAAACTGTCCGCCACGATGGGGGAACTGTTGATGGCGCCGTTGACATAAGGTGCCTGAGCCTGGCCTTTGGTCGGGAAGAAGGTGATCTTTGTGACATCACGAGGCTGGCCTTTTGCCTGCAGCGTATAGTCCACCGCCGCATACTTGCCCTTCAGCAGCTTCAGGGTAACATTGACCGAGAAGTCGTCTCGCTCGTAATCAATCTGAATGGCGTCTGCGGTTTTGCTGACGTTTTTGAGTTTAAAGTCGGCGGTATGGATAACTTTTTCGTCCGGCAGCGTCAGGAAAAACAGCTCGATGGGCGCCAGTTTGTGGTCGGATAGCCGGTCTTGCACTACCACCGCCGAGCCGGAATCGTCGAAAGAGACGGCAAGGTTGGTGTTTTCCAACTGGTACTGAGCCGCCAGCGCTGCGTTGCTCATGAACATAATAAGCAGGGAGCTTTTTATTATTGTCTTCATCAGATCTCCTTACACCAGAGAGTTAAAGCGCCGCTTCTGATTCCGGCAGCAACTTATTCGCCGAGCCGCATACAGCGACTTTGCTACGCACCACTTCTTTCATCGCGTCCATGCCGACGCGCATGTAAAAGCGTGGGTCGTTGCCTTCCGGGTTAGCGCCAAACCATTCTTTCACCGCGGCGGCGAAGGCGATTTTTAATTCCGTCGCGACATTCACTTTGCAGACCCCAAGCTCGATGGCGCGGCGTACAAACTCGTCAGGCACGTCACTCGCGCCGTGCAGCACCAGCGGGACGCTGACGACGTCGCGGATCTCACCCAGCCGTTTGAAGTCTATTTTCGGGCGTTTGGTATACAGGCCGTGTGCGGTGCCAATGGCAACCGCCAGGCTATCGACGCCGGTGAGCTCAACAAAGCGGCGGGCTTCCTGCGGATCGGTCAGAAAAGCGCTTTCTTCATCCACATCCATGTCGTCTTCCACGCCGCCGAGCCGGCCTAGTTCGGCCTCGACGCTGCAGTCGTTGCGGTGGCAAAACTCGACCACCGATCTCACCAGCTTCACGTTGTCAGCAAAGGGGAAATGGCTGCCGTCAATCATGGCGCTGCGCACGCCTGCGTTAACTTTGCGGCTGATGTCCGCCAGGCTTTCGTGATGATCGAGGTGCAGCGCTAGCGGTATGCCGTAGCTTTCGGAATAGGCGTGACACAGTGCGTAAATCTCTTCGAAAGCGATATGTTTAAAGGTGCCCGGCGTGCCGGCAAGGATCACCGGGGAATGCATCTCTTTGCACACTTCAAGAATCGCCTGGATGGTTTCGGCATTGTGGATATTAAAAGCCGGTACCGCATAGCCTCTGGCCTGCGCGTCCTGAAGCAGATACTTCGTGGAGATAATGCTCATGATGAACCTCTCAGCCTTTCCAGGGATGAATAACGACGCCTTTAACTACGCGATTAACCGTGCCGCTGGCGGAGGGCGTGTCCGGCGTAATGCCTGCTTTAACGGAGGAGGTGAGGGCGAAAACCTGGGCATACATCAGGAAGCAAAACGCCTGCTCAACGTCGAGGAACGTCCGATCTGCCGCAGGCAGGAGGATATGCGGGCCTGATGCGATCTCGGGGCTGGAGGAGGCTGAAATGGCGATCGTTTGCATAGCCAGACTGTCCCGGCGCAGCTCCGCCAGCAGATCCAGATCGTACTGGCGAGTGTAAGGATCGCTGGAGACCAGCACGATCGCCAGCGTCTTACTATTGACCAGGGATTTTGGGCCATGCCTGAAGCCGGTTGGTGTGTCATAAAACGCCGCCAGCTTGCCAGCCGTGAGTTCAAGCACCTTCAGAGAGGCTTCTCGTGCCACGCCCTGCAAGCCACCGCTGCCCAGGTAGACCACGCGTTCGTAGGGAAGATCGCCAAACGGAATCTCTCTGAAATCGCCCTGTGAATGAATGATTTGGGCACAGCGGTGAGCGACATCCTGAAATGACTGCGTATTGATGACGTCCGGGGCGAAAACCGCAAGGCAGCTTGCCATCATGGTCGTGATGCTGCTCGTCATGGCAAAACCGCGATCGTGCGTTTCCGCAGGCATCAGCAGCGGCAGTGAGCGGTTGTCCTCCAGCGCGCTGCGGTAGAGGCTACCGCCCTCGTTACAGGTGATGGTGATGTGATAGCAGGATTTCACGAGCTGGTTGGCAAGTTCCACCGCAGCGACGCTCTCGGGGCTGTTACCGGAGCGAGCGAAGGAAACCAGCAGTGTGGGCTGTTCAGGGGAGAGATAGTCCAGCGGATTGGTCACCAGATCCGTGGTGGGCACGGCAACAAACTGTTTGCCGGTGTGGCGAGACAGCCACGGTGCAATGATGTCGCCGATAAACGCCGAGGTTCCAGCGCCAGTAAGGATAATTTTTAACTTGTCGTTCGCAAGTAGTGGATTCAGGAAGGCGGAGATCTCATCGCGCGCGCGGTCTATCTGTTGCAGGGAACGGATCCAGCTCACGGGCTGCTGACGGATCTCTTTTTCAGTCCAGGTCGTGTGGCTGCGATCTGTGGCCGTGGAAGTTTCACTCATGACTCAGTCCTTAGCATTACAGCGTCAGATGTCGGCTTTTTATCGCCCATAATCTTTCGTTTTGTTTCATTTGATGGTTTTTAGTGCTTTGTGAAAATTTATAGAAAGGAATCGACAAGATCAATATGAAAAGTGAAATAAAACGAAAATCATGATGTGGATCTTTGTTTGCGCATAACACTTTGTTTTATTTGGTTTTCATTGAAAATAAAACAATTAAGAAAAGAAAAAGAAAGGCCCATGGCGGATCTCGCCACAGGCCAAAGTGATGCATAATGAAAGCAGCAGGAGCCGCCGCCTGCATTAAACGGGGTTCGAAACTGGAGATAAGCAATCCGGTCTTTTACTTCAGATGCCTTCTTCGCTGGCTTCCGTTGCCCGGTGACGCGCCATTTCGTCGACCAGGCTGGTAAGGCCGCGATGCCCGCATTCCAGCGCCATCTGGCGAAACTCGCTGCCGTTTAGCCCTTCGCGCTCGAGTACCATCTCCAGCAGTAACTGCAGATTGACGCCAGTAACGACTTCGCGTCCCGGCTTCTCAAGCGCCAGCGTGGAGGCGACACGGAAAGGCGTACCGCCCAGCAAATCCGTCAGAAACACTAAACCTTCGCATTCATCCAACTGGCCGATAGCGGCTTGAAATTGTTCCGTCAGCCGTGCCGTGGAGGAGGTTTCTGGAAAGTCGATGGCAATAATCTGCGGCTGCTCGCCGAGGATCTGTTTCATTGCCTGCTCCATCCCGCTGGCAAAACCTCCGTGGCCGCTCAAAATGATGCTCAACATCTGCTTTTCTCCTTAGAGGAAGTGAAGGAACTTCCCAACAACGGCTAAAACGACGGTGATGCAAATCAGGCGCAAGGGGCTCCAGCCACGGCGGACCAGGGCGAACATTGTCAGGGTATAGACCAGCGGCAAAAACGCAGGCATCAATTTATCGATGACGTCAGCCTGAAGCTTAACCACCGCATCCCCGGCCGTAATTTCAAGCGTAGTGGACAGGCGAACATAGGTGGCAACGAGAGCGCCGATAACGGTCATCCCGACGATGGAAGCGGCATGCCCTACTTTACGTGTATTAGCCTTAATTAACGGAATAGCGGCCACGCCCATGCGGTAAGCGTAGTGCGCCAGGCCGAAACGCAGGCCCAGATGCACCACGTTAAATAGCACGATAAACACGATGGCACCGAGTATCGACCCCTGAAGCGCCAGGCTGGCGCCGATACCGCCGCAGATTGGCAGCAGCGTCAGCCAGAACATCGCATCCCCGATGCCACCGAGTGGGGCACCAACGGCAATTTTTGTGCTCTGGATACTGTTTACATCCTGCTTCGAACGTTCCATCGCCAGAATAATGCCGATCACAAAGGTGACCAGGAAAGGATGGGTATTGAAGAACCCCATGTGCCCCTGCATTGCCCGCGCCAAATCGCGTTTGTTGGTGTGGATCTTTTTCAGGGCGGGTAGCAGGCCGTACAGCCAGCCGCAGGCCTGCATACGCTCGTAGTTAAATGAGGCCTGCAGCAACATCGAACGCCATGCTACGCGGTTGATATCTTTTCGGGTTAGCTCTGCGCCAATGGTCTGATCTTCATAAATCGTATCATTGGCAATGATGTTCTCAGACTCAATGGCCTGTGAAAGCGTTTGGGTATCAGATGCCATCTTCGAATTCCTCTTTCTGGACGCGAGCGGGCTGCGGTGGAGTAGGGTCTTTACGCATCAAATCCATCAGGGCCAGCGCTAGCGCGGCGGCAGCAATTGCCAGTACCGGTAATTTCAACCAGGCTGCGCCAACAAAGCCGATGATGAAGTAGGGGATATAAACGTTTTTCATCATGATTTTCAGCAGTACGGCGAAACCGATAGCTGGCATGATGCCCCCGGCGACGCCCAGCCCGTCAATCAGTCGCGCGGGTAACATATCGATGGCTGTTTTGGCATGTTCGGCCCCAAAATAAATGGGTAAGAAGGCGCAGAGAAAATAGAAGGTGCCGAGTGCGAGCATCGCCAGATAGTTAATGCGCTCAATGCCATTGGTGTCGGCGTTCGCCGCCATGCGGTCGGCACGTGCCATGACGCCGGACATCACGGAGAACAAGAAGGTGATGCCCATCTGTACCGCAACCGCAAAAGGCACTGCGACGCCGACGGCGACTTCGGGCTTCACGCCGGTGGTAATGGCAAAAGTCGTGCCGACGATGGTGCCGATAATGACGTTAGGCGGCTGCGCGCCGGCGAGCGGAGCCAGGCCCATCCAAACCAGTTCCAGCGTGCCGCCGGTGAGAATACCGGTGTGTAAATCGCCAAGAATAAGGCCAACCAGCGGGCCAAGGACGACGGGGCGGTGCATATGGGTCAGGCCGTTGAACATATCCAGACCGGCGATAAAAGCCAGCAGGCCCAGGGCTATCGCTTGCAGTAAGCTGATTTCCATAGCAAATACCTCAGAGAAGTTTATAGAGATCCTGAGCTGATTCCGTCGGTACACCTTGCACAAAACATTCGACGCCGGCCTGTTTCAGGCCGGAGAAGGCGGCAATGTCTTGTTCATCAACCGACACGGTTTTAGCCACCTGCTTTTTGCCTTCGACGTAGTGCATGTTGCCCACGTTGATGCGCGTTACCGGCACGTTGCCGTTCACCAGGATGAGGAAATCCCGCGGGTTTTTACAGACCAGCAGGATCTTCTGGCGATCCGCCGCGCGGTGAATGTTGTCGATGACTTTTTGCAGCGGCCAGAAGCGCACCGCAATTCCTTCTGCCAGCACCATCTCCATCAGGTTCTGTTGGATGGGATCTTCCGCCACCTCATCATTGGCGACCAGAACCAGGTTTGCGCCGGAAAACCCGACCCACTGCACGCCAACCTGACCGTGGATCAGGCGCTCATCAATGCGGCTTAAGACAATATTTGGCATGGTATTTCCCTTATTATCATTGTGTTAATGAGGAGATGACTCACCGTGACAGGCCGCGTGATACTGGCGCAGCACATCCTGAATATGGTCGATAATCAGCTCATGAGGTTTGGCTGCTAGCTGTGCTTCCCGCACTTTGGCGTACTGAAGCGGCAGGTACTGGCTGATTAACGGCAGCGGAATAGGTTCGTGGGCAAGGTTCCTGACCAGCACATCGTAAGCCTCATCGATATCGCGATCCGGCCAGTAGTAGCGCACCCGGTCAGAGTAGCTATAGCCGCGTGCCAGACGTAGCGCATCGCCGTTGCCGTGATAGTGCTGCTGCCAGTGCTCCGGGTGGTCAAGCATCACGCTTTCCAGGACGTCCCTCAGGCCGGAGCATTTGTGTGCCGGGAGCAGTTCTTGCTCAATGGCTGAGAGGGAAAAAAGGGCCTCACGCAGGGCAAAAGTCAGGGCCGGGCCGACTTTTAGTATCGCAAAGTGATCTTCCACTAACTGATGCAGCGCCTGCGTTGTCTGGTAATCCGTTGAATGTGCTTCAAAAACCATCGTCGGCGAATCTGAAATGAGTTTGCTTAGCGCCCGGGCTTTTTCTGGCTGGTAGTCAATCACCTGGGTGTGGTCGAACTCGACGCCGGGTTGAACAACAAGGCCAATAATGCGCGGCCAGATTTCACTTAGCCCCTGTTCTGCAAAGGCCCGGCGGTGAGCTTCCAGCGTAGTGTTTGCGGCCTGCGGCGTGGTGACGGCGAGTTCGGCGAGAGTTTCATGGGCACCGCCAGGGACCGGTACTTCGGTGCCGATGATGTACACCAGATCGGCATGGCCAAAGTGGTCGATACAGGTTTGCTCAGCAATCAGCGCCAGCCTGGCTGCTCGCCCGGCAACGACGTGATCCGTGAGCGGCACGGGATCGTCCACACAAGACATACTGCAGTCGAGGTGTATTTTCTTGAAGCCTGCGGCGACATAGCTACGGATCAGCTCTTCGGCATGGGACATCGCCTCTTCGGCTGGTCGGGTTTGCCAGCGGTTTGGCCCAAGATGATCGCCGCCGAGTATCAGATTGGCATAAGGAAAGCGGTGTTGTTCCGCGAGTTGATAAACGAAACCGCAGAAATCCGCAGGCGTCATTCCGGTATAGCCGCCGTACTGGTCCACCTGGTTAGAGGTCGCTTCAATAAGCAAGCTGATGCCAGCTTCGCGAGCGTGGCGCATGGCGGCCTCAAGCACCAGCGGATGCGCGGAGCACACGGCAAAGATCCCGTGCTGGTTGTTCCGTTTGTGGTTAGCGACAAATTCGATCAACTGTTTCACTTTCCTCTCCACGGCGATGGGTTAAAACATTTTCTTTCGATTCATTTCATTTAATCGTGCCTGAATGGCGTTTGAGAATAAAAAGAAAGATACTGGAATTGAGATCTGTTTCGCAAAAGAAACATAATGAAAGGCATTGGTGTGCTTACCGCGCCTTTTGAACGAAGATGCCTGGGGCTTGCTTTCTGCTAAAAGAAAGGTGTTAATAGGCAAATAGAAATGAAACGAAAGATATATTGAAAGGTTACCCTATGAGCAACAGCGATACCGCAACGGACAAACGTATTCCGGGTACCAGCGAAAGGCGCGAGCAGATTATTCAGCGTCTTCGCCAGCAGGGAAGCGTACAGGTTAATGATTTATCTTCTTTTTTCGGTGTTTCTACCGTCACCATCCGCAACGATCTCGCGTTTCTTGAAAAGCAGGGCATTGCGGTTCGTGCCTACGGCGGAGCGCTGATTTGTGAGCCCGGCAGCGTGGTAGCAGAGCCTTCGGTGGAGGATAAAAGCTCGCTGAATACTTCACTGAAGCGCAGCATCGCGCGTGTGGCTGCGGACTTGATCCAGTCCGGGGACAAGGTGATTCTGGACTCCGGCACCACAACGTATGAAATCGCCCGGCTAATGCGCCAGCATAAAGAAGTGATCGCCATGACCAACGGCATCAACGTGGCTAATGCGTTGTTAGAAGCAGAAGGGGTCGAGGTGCTGATGACCGGCGGGCATTTGCGTCGTCAGTCGCTATCGTTTTACGGCGACAGCGCGGAACAGTCGCTGCAAAATTATCATTTCGACATGCTGTTCCTCGGGGTGGATGCTATCGATCCGGAACGAGGTGTGAGCACCCATAACGAGGATGAAGCGCGTCTCAACCGCAAAATGTGCGAAGTCGCCGAGCGCATTATCGTGGTGACAGATTCCAGTAAATTTAACCGCTCCAGCCTGCATAAAATCATCGATATCCAGCGCATTCACCGGGTAATCACCGATAAAGGTATTCCGGCAGATAGCCTGAGCGCGCTGCGTAAGAGCGGGATTGAGGTTGTGCTGGTGGGCGACTAGCTTTTCGTTTCTGGCGGGCCCGCGTGACAGGGGAGATGAAACCCTCTATACTGCGCGCCGAAGCTGACCAGACAGTCGCCGCTTCGTCGTCGTCCTCTTCGGGGGAGACGGGCGAGGGGGAGGAAAGTCCGGGCTCCATAGGGCAGGGTGCCAGGTAACGCCTGGGGGGGAAACCCACGACCAGTGCAACAGAGAGCAAACCGCCGATGGCCCGCGCAAGCGGGATCAGGTAAGGGTGAAAGGGTGCGGTAAGAGCGCACCGCGCGGCTGGTAACAGTCCGTGGCACGGTAAACTCCACCCGGAGCAAGGCCAAATAGGGGTTCACATGGTACGGCCCGTACTGAACCCGGGTAGGCTGCTTGAGCCAGTGAGCGATTGCTGGCCTAGATGAATGACTGTCCACGACAGAACCCGGCTTATCGGTCAGCTTCAACTTCTTAATAAACGCCCTGCAGGTGCAAGCTTGTGGGGCGTTTTGCATTCAGAGACAGCAAGATGAATGACTGTCCACGACACTCTTCATGAAAAGAAAGCGGCTTATCGCTCAGCTTCAACTTCTTAATAAACGCCCCGCAGGTGCAAGTTTGCGGGGCGTTTTGCATTCAACACATACTATTTCAGCGTTTTAAGCATGCAGATCTCGCAGCTGTTGTGGCCGGTATTGCCCAGGCTGCCATCCAGGTGTTTGAAACCGAATGCTTCGTAGAGTGAGACCGCCGAGCTAAGCTCATCGAGCGTCTCCAGGTAGCAGTAACGATAGCCGAATGCTTCGGCCTGTTGTATTGCCAGCGCCATCAGGCGTCTTCCCAGGCCTATGCCCGTCACACTGCTGTCCAGATAGAGTTTCTGTAATTCACAATATTCTTCACCTGCGCCCTGCAGCGGGGCGATGCCAACGCCGCCTAAAATCTTGCCTTCGTGTTCAACTACCCAGTAGCCAGACCCGGGTTTTTGGTAGGCGCTGGTCAGGTCATTCAGCGCCGGATCGTGCAGGCTCACGCCTTCGAGATGATCGATTTTATTATCGCGGAAGCTTTGGCGGATCACGTCGGCAATAGCGAGATTGTCCTCTGGGCGAATAGGCCGGATCTGAACCTGAAGATCCCGCTGGCTACGGGCATTTACCAGCGCCCGGGTCAGCGATTTGACTGACTGATAGATCTGCTGCTTTTCGCTGTCTGATGCCAGAGAAAGGGCCTGGGCCGTGAAGTCGTTGGCGTGTTCGGTGAGATCTTTAAGCGCGACAACGCCCTCGTGGCTCAGGTTGAACACAGTGGCTCTCCCGTCGCTTTCATCCTGCGTTCTTGCCAGCAGATTGGCACTTTCAAGGCCGCGAAGCGTTCTGCTAATGCTGGATTTTTCCACGCACAGGCGGCGGGCAAGCTCCGTTACCCCGGCGGGCTCGCGATCGAGTTCGATCAAAATATGGCTTTGTAACGGCGACAGATCGGTCCCGCTGCTTTTCCTGTTCAGCATGCCCAGCTCGCGCACCATCTCGCGCAGCGCGGCGCGGAATGCTTCAATTTCGTTGGTCTGCATAGCAACTCACATCAATGAGGGAAATGTATTTAGTTAACACTGTTAACTAGTTTGTGTATCATACCGAAATTAAACAGGCAGGCAAGTGACCAGGAGGGCAGGATGCAAAACAGAGAACCGGATACAACGGACAGAAGGATTGTGATCGGCACGATCGTTGCCGTGCTGTGCTTTTACATTGTGATTGCAGTGGGATCGCTTTGAGCCTCTGGAGGCAAATAAGTGCGCTTTGGCGAGTATTTGCCATAATGGCCCACAAGTTTCACTGTGGCGAAAAATCATGATCAAATCCCTCTACATCGACAACTACCGTTCCGTGCGCAAGCTTTCCATTGATTTGGGCAGGCTGAACGTGGTGTTTGGGCCCAACGGGTGCGGTAAGTCTAATATTTATAAGGCGATCCATCTGATCCACGGTGCGGGGAGTGGGCAACTGTCTCACTGGCTTTCTGATGAAGGTGGGATCCAGAAAGCAATGTGGGCGGGCGATCGCGCCCGCGGCTACGCCAGCGCGCCGCGCAGGCTGACGCTGGCGGTAGAAACGGATACGTTTGAATATGAGCTGCAGGTGGGCTTTCCCGAGCCGCTGCCGTACCCGACGATGTTTGGCCTCGATCCCATTGTTAAAGAGGAGCAAATCTGGCTCAGCGGCTACCGGCGGCGCCCTTCGTCGTCGGTCATGCAGCGGCGTAATCAGACGGTTTTCCTTAATAACGTCAACGGCGAAAAGGTGACTCACGCCGCCACGCTGTACGAAAATGAATCCCTCTTTGGCCAGCTTGGCGAGCCGCATTTGTACCCGGAAGTCTCCAGCGCCAGGGAGACGCTTCGTAACTGGCGTTTCTACCACGAGTTCGATATTTCTAAAGGCGCTGGCCTGAGGCTGCCGCAGGTGGGCTACCGCTCCCCGGTGCTGTCCGGCGATGGCCTGAACCTGGCCGCCGCGTTTCAGACCATCGTCGAAATTGGCGACAGCGAGCTGATGTTTACCGTGCTGGAGCAGGCTTTCCCTGAATGCACGTTTTTCTGCGATAACAGCGGCGGGCGCTTCCAGATGATGATGAACCGACTGGGGATTAATCGCCCGCTGGAGTCCGCGGAGTTTTCAGATGGCACGCTGCGTTTTCTCTGCCTGACGGTGGCGCTGCTCAGCCCGAGACCGCCGCAGTTTATCGCCCTCAATGAGCCTGAAAATAGCCTGCATCCGCAAATGCTCCCGGCGCTTGCCCGCCTGATTGCTGAGGCAAGCCGCTACACGCAGATTTGGCTCACCAGTCACTCGCCTGAACTGGCTACCCTTATCGAAAAATATACGGCGTTTACGCTGTACGAGTTAGGTATTGAGAAAGGGGAAACCACGATGACTCAGCTGGCCTGACGCCGTTTTCCCTTCCCCGCAAGGAGAAGGGAAACGTAAGGTTACAGGCTACCGGCAATGGTGATGTAGTCGGTATAAAGCTGTGGGGCGCCGGAGAACGAAGCCAGTTCGCGCCATTCGTCGTACATCCTTTCGCTTTCCTGATGATCCTTCACGAACTGCAGCGATTTCTCCGTGGAGACATCCAGCTCCGGGTGGAAAGAGTTTAGCGAGGCCAGGCTTTCTATCTCGAGCATCACCAGATATTGCTCAACTCGATTGCCGCCGGTGCCTTTCAACATATGGAATTTCCAGCCCGGGTAGTCGTCGATACGGTGAACGTTGTCGCGGATAAACGTATCGAAAGTCTGCGGGGAAACACCTGAACGCAATGCCAGATTATGCAGCCCGACCACGCGTTTAATCGGTTCTTGTCCGTCGCGTAGCTGGTAGTTTGGCCCTTCTGCCAAAGAGCTATGTTCGTTTTCAGCGAGCTGCTGGTAGGTGGAGAAAATCGTTGGCAGTTCGCCAAACGTCGCGAAGGTTTTCCAGGTGTTGATAAGCTCAATGCCTGCAGGATGATCGCGCCAAAAAGCACGTGCCTGTTCCGTTTGTTCCCCCTGACTATCAATATAGCGCGCGTAGCTGTCGGCATTTTCTGCTTCGTACAGCATCAGATATTGGTTCTGACGCTCGCCGCGCAGGCCTTTCAGCAAGGTCCAGCGCCAGCCCGGATAAGCCGGGATGTGCACGCCTTTGGCCTGCACAAAGGCTTCGAACGTCTCTTCGGTGACGCCCTTTTTCAGGTTAAGACCTACATAGTGAAGGCTGAATACTGCCGGTGATGAGTGACTCATACAAACTCCTGTTTCATTAACGCTGGCGAGAAATAAACGGCGAACCTGAAGCCACACACAAAAGCAGCAACAGGGCACCACTGAAGGTCAAACTGAGCCCAATGTGATGGGCGATAAAGCCAATCAGCGCAGGTCCCGCGAGCAGGCCGCTGTAGCCAAAAAGCGTGACGGCAGGGATCGCGAAATCCGCTGAAACCCCCGGCTGGTTACCGGCGGAGGTGAAGAGAATGGGAATAATGTTGGCGAGCCCGGCTCCGGCCAGGATAAACCCCGGCAAGGTGCCCCAATGGGTGAAGACGAGCAGGATAATCCCGATGCCAGCAATAGCGCAGCCCAGGAGCAGCACGAGTTTGCCGCCCAGGGCACTGACCAGACGATCGCCGCTGAGCCGCCCAAGGGTGACGGTGATGGAATATAAGGTGTAGCCGAAGCCCGCGAGCGAAGCGCTCATGCCGCGTTCCGAGGTCATAAATACCGCCGACCAGTCCAGCATGGCGCCTTCAAGCATGAAGACGAAAAAGCAAAGTATCGCGATGGCCAGCACGGGCGGATGGCTCAGCACGCGTAACGTCTCGCCTTTGCTGCTCGTGGCTTTATTTTGTTTGGGCAAAATGTTCCGGGCAGAGGCGGCGAGCAGTAAAGTCAGAAAAACAGTGATGGTGCACACGGCAAGCAACGGTGTAGCCCCCAGCCACAGAAAGAAGCTGACGAAGCCTGCGCCGGCAATGCTGCCGATACTGTAAAAGCCGTGAAAGCCGGACATTTTTGCCTGCTCGCTCTCCTGTTCGACGACCACTGCGTGAGCATTCATGGCGACGTCGAGCATGCCGTTGAAGGTGCCGAACAGCAGCAAAGCCAGCGCCATGGCTTCACGCTGGTCAAACAGCATTAGCAGCGGTAAATCCGCGGCAAGCCCCAGCACGCTGAGGATCATCAGGCGACGGCAACCAAAGCGAGCGATCAGCCGGCCGGTAAACGGCATGACGAGCATCGAGCCTGCGGCGATGCAAAAGAGCAGCAGCCCTAAAGCGCCGTCGTTAATAGCCAGCCGCGCTTTAGCTAAAGGAATTAGCGGGGCCCAGGACGACATGGCTAAACCGGCCATAAAAAATATGGCGCGTGTGGCATGCTGTTCCCGCGACTGTACGTCCGCCAGGGTTGGTGTTGAGTTAATCGTCATAGTAATTTTGTGACTCAATGTGTGAATTCACTCGCGTGAATGCGTCGTGCCCGGTCCTTCGGGCACGCGCGGCGGTAAGCGTTAATTGAGGCTTTCTGCTACCGAGAGGTAATCGGTATAGATTTGTGGCGACCCGGAAAACGAGGCGAGTTTTTTCCATTCCTCGTACATTTGTTTGGTATCGCGGTGCGCCTGGGCGAATTTGGCCGCTTCATCGGTAGCGATATCCGGTTCGGGGTAAAAGACATCCAGCGCCTCCAGGCTGGCGATTTCCATCAGCACCACATACTGATCGAGCCGGTTACCTCGCTCCCCTTTCAACAGCCGGAATTTCCAGTCCGGGTAATCTTCAATCCGGTGATGGTTGCCCTCGATAAAACGTTCAAACTGTTCGGCGCTGACGTTGGGGCGCAGCGCGAGGTTGTGAATACCAATCACCCGAGCAACAGGGGGCTGCTGCTGGTAGCGGGGACCCGGCTGGACGGTGCTTTTCTGATTTTCGGCCAGCAGGCGATAATCGGTGAACAGCGTTGGCAGTTCGCTGAAAGTGCCGTAGCTGCGCCATTCGGCCAGCAGCGCTTCCGCTTCAGGATGCTGCCGCCAGAACTCGCGGGCCTCTTCGGTCTGGTTGCCGTCTGCGGCCATATAGCGATCCCGCATTGCCGCATTTTCGATTTCAAACAGCATCAAATATTGCCCGGCACGTTCGCCGCGTAGCCCGCGAAGCAGCGTCCAGCGCCAGCCCGGATAGCAGGGAATATGTACGCCTTTACTTTGCACAAAGGTTTCAAACGCCTGCTGGGTGATGCCCGCTTCGGTGTCGATGGCGATGTAAAACAGGCTGAAAACCGGCGTGGTTGAAGAGTGGCTCATCAGTTACTCCTGTTCTGCGTCGGCTGAGATGAATTGGGTGTTAATGATGGCTTCAACCAGCGTGACGCCGATGGGCGTCAGCGTGACCACGCCTTGATCAATCACCACGAGTTCTTTTGCCTGCAGCTTTTCCAGCGTTGGTTTGATGATGCGGTTTTCAAAAAAGCTGTTGCCGTTGAAGCGTGTCGCGAACACGGTATCGTCAACCGGAATGAGCGTGGAGAGGGCCATTTTGAAGGCGTTAACTTCGCGCTGTTCCGGTGAAATACCGTGGCTTTCTTCGATAGGCAGGCGGCCTTCATCGAGGAACTGCTTGTATTGCTTATAGCCGGTGATGTTGATGGCTTCGGCGCGGGTGCATTTCGAACTGCCGCCCAGGCCGATGGCGACCTCGGGATACTGCTTGTCCAGATCGGTGATCAGCCCTTTCCACTTTTCCGCTTCCAGGTGATTCTGGTGGAAATACATCGTGGGGTGTTCGCGATAGCCCTCGGTGAGGTATTTCTCGACCAGCTCGCGCATTTGATATTGCTTGCCCAGCCCAGGGAACGTCATGTTGTTCATGTTGATCAGCCCTTTTTTCTGCCACAGGCTTTCACGTTCGCCGGATACGCCGGTGCGCGTTTTCATGAACTCTTCCATGTGCAGCTTGGTGCAGACGACGTGGGAGAGATCCAGCGCCAGGGTGCGCTCCATGTCGTACTTCACGTCATCCACGGTTTGACCCAGCATGCCGTAGATAAGATCGACGCTGACCCAGTCAATGCCCTGTTCCCGCGCGCTGCGTATGGTTTCTTCACACTCGTCGGCGGTGTGCTGTCGGCCACAGGCGGCAATAATGGCGTCGTTAAAAGATTGGGTGCCGAAGCTGATTTTGCTGAAGCCCAGCTCTTTCAGAATGCCGATGTATTCGCGGTTTAATGTCCCAGGTTCGCCTTCAAAGCGAAGCGTTGCCGCCGAGAAATTAAAGTGGGTGTAATAGAAGTCCATCAACCGACGCAGTTCCGGCTCCGGGAGCAGGGAAGGCGTGCCGCCAAAGATATTGAATTCTCCAATTTCCGCTTTTGACAGGCTCGGTACTTTTTCCAGCCACATCTTCGCTTCTTTGATGTTGTAGTCCACCAGATCCCGAAAGACGCCTTCCGCCGAAGGCGATTTCGGGTTGAGAATCACCGTTGGATACTGGCAGAAGTGGCAGCGGTAGCGGCAGGTGGGGATATAGGCCCACAGATGGATCTGTTTCGCAGCCCGAATGTCGTGCTCCATATCGGCAAAGAACGACGCCAGCGGGTAGTGCTCAATGTCACCGGGAAAAACATGGCAGCCAAAAGGATCTTTATGGACGTAGTCCAGAAAAGCCTCGTTCTCCGGCTGAGAGAGGAAACCGTAAACTGCCGGAACCGGATAGGCCGGGTCGAGATCTTTTAATGACGCGAGAGCTTCGGTATTCATCAGAAAACACCTCCGTTGGCAAAGTAGTTGTGGGCTTCACCGGACTCGCGATCTTCACAGAAGTACCAGACAAAGCGTTCGAAATCTTTTTCCGCGACGTTGTCAAAACAGGCCGGAAGCGGCGGTGCAAAACCAATGTCCTCCCCGACGGCGTTGCGCAGTGCGGTGAATATCTCGTGGCGGAACTCGAAATAGAGCCGGTAGGCTGGCGTTTTGTAGCTATGGATCGGCTTAAAGTCGATGATGCTCATTTCATGCTTAATGGCGTGAATGCGCTGGTAAAGCCGCTCTGCAACCTGCGGTGAGAAAAAAGCACGTACCCGCTCGTTCTCCAGCAAGATGTGCGGATTCAGCAAGGCTGGAAGAACGATGTTTTTCGGGATGTAGTCTTTGATGGAGTATTCCCAACCCTGCCGGGCCTGCTCTTCGGTGAGGTCAATCAGCGTGTTTTTTGGGATTGAGACGTCCGGGCGCACATCTTTCATGATGATAATGCCGTCGCTGCCGTAGGCGATGCCGCTGATCACATCGTCAATAATGGTGTCCACGCGGCGGCTGTTGATTTCCACAAAGGATTCTTTGGCGTAAACCGGCTTGCCGCCGCAGGCGATGATCTTGATGCCGAAATCCCAGTCGTCGGAAAGGTGTTCTACGAAGCGGCCTTTTTCCAGCTGGTAGAAGATCTCGATACCACCAATTTTTTCGTACAGGCCTCGCTCAACAGCGAAGCCTTTGCCATCCGGGAAGCCGCCAAACAGCGAGAACGACACGTCGCGGCAGCGCAGGGTTTTTTGGATTTCACGGAAGAGGTTGGGGCGCTGCTGGAATGCTTCGCGGTCGTAATAGTAATTGCAGGTCCCGAGATCGCCGTCGTCGGCAATCATTTTTTCTATCAGGGTATGCAGCCAGTAAGGATCCACGGTGCAGTCGGCATCGGCGGAGACAATATAGTGTTTATTGCTTTTGCCCAGCCGGGCATCACGCGCCCTTGAGCGCAGGGCGGCGTAATCCATACCGCATTTACGGGCCGATGAGACACCCTGAATCTTCTCTTGAATAATGTGCACATCCATCGCCGGATGTTTTTCTTTGAAGAGGTTTATCTTTGCCACGGAATCGTCGCGGGAATTGTTATCCACGATGATCACTTCATAAGCGTCATGGGTTACCAATCGGCCATGCGTTTGTTGGCCAAATAATGAGGCTAAAACTTCATCAATTCGGTCGCTTTCATTGTAAACAGGCAGCACTACCGAGACGAAAATGTTATCGCGCATATCTACTCCTGGGGCGGTGATATTCAGAATGTCCATCACGTTGTTAGAAAGGATGTTTTTGCCGATGGCGAAGTTCTTCGCGGCTATACGATCCATTTCAGGTTTATTGGTAAGCAGTAAAAAAACTTCGTTGATGAAGGCTTCGTCAGGCAGGCCGTCTTGTCCGTCTGAAATAGGCATCACTGGGGCTTCAAAACCGTGCTGGCCGTAGACTTCCGGGTAATATTCGTAGCGGGTGGTGATGTAGCAGCGCTGGCTGCTGATCGCCTCCCCAATGGGATTACCGTAGCTGTCGTAGTCCCATGAGGTCAGGAACGACACCAGGTCACAGGAATGGTAGAGATCCTCGATGGTGATTTTTCCCTGGCTTTTGGGCATGAAGTTATGGTGCAGCGGGCCAAGAAACTTCACATAGGGCTTAATGTCCAGCTCCTGTGCCAGTTGCTCCAGCTCGCCTGCATGCGTGGCGTGCTCACGGGTATCGCCGGCGATCAAAAGCCAGACGGTTTTATCAATATTGTGCTTTCTGAACAGGTGGTTAAGGCGTTGTACCAGCAGCACGTCACGGTCCAGGCGCTTCTGCGGAATGATGCGCGTCGTTCGGGCAATGACTATGTCATCGGCGGAAATATCCAGGGATGACCGAATGTTTTTCAGCGCCTGTTGGCCGGTAAAGCTGTAGGTATTTTTTACTACGTGAATATCGACTTCCCGCTGGCACCAGTGTTCCAGCTTTTCTTTGAGATCGTTATTCAGCGTTACGTAGCTAATAAAAGGGGATTTGATCGGTTTAATGGCATGGTTGTACGGCGGTAAACCATACTTCATGATATTTTTCTCGCTGTTCCACATGAGGTCGTGATCGCGCCAGATAACAAAATTTCCTAACTGGTGACGGTGGCCGTATTGTTCTATAGCGAGATAAAGTGCGCGGGTATAAATTATATTCTCTGGCAGCGTGCCGTTTTCGACAATCACGGTGCAAATTCGAAGCTGTTCCCATTGAAGTAAAATTCTTTCGGCCAGACTTTGGGCGGAATATTCAACGGCGCGGATTATTTCTGCTTTTTCTTCAAATGAAACAGAAAGCCTTTCACTGATAAGTACGGCGTGTGCTTTTTCAATAAACTCTGGGGAGTAATGAGGTACAGATGTAATCCCACTGATGCGCGTTAAGGTAAAAGCATCGCGATAAATTTCGAGCTCATGATCGTAAGGTTTATTAAAATTGCCTTTGTCAACTTTAATGTCATACCCAAGATCGAGATAAGAGTTGATACCTTTTTGCTTAAGGCTTTGAGAGACTTTTAATGCTTCCACCGTAATACCTGAGACGGCAACAGCATCAAAAGAGATAAACATGGCATATCTTTGACCATAAACGTCCATGGCAACTACCCCTTTGAAGCGAAACTGCTACGCTTATTTGTTGTAAGCAATTGATACATCCTGAATGACTGCGCTTTCGATAACGCCCGAAGTCATTCGGAACCGGCAAAATCAGAAAACATCGCCAGCAGCCGTGCCGGTGCTGACTTTCAAGTGCTGTATGTATCAAAGTGCCTGCAAGAATTAGCTTGCGGGATAGCTAAACGCAGTGGCGGTAATGACTCCAACTTATTGATAGTGTTTTATGTTCAGATAATGCCCGATGACTTTATCATGCAGCTCCACCGATTTTGAGAACGACAGCGACTTCCGTCCCAGCCGTG